>DASZVM010000032.1:0-2591 GCA_035547295.1 Puia sp.
AAAATACCACGACAAGGATGAGGATGGTCAGGGTACGCAGACGGGAGCCTTTGCCGGCAGCAGGCGTCCGCACAATGTCTCGCTCGGGCACCATGAGCTGCAAGGCAAACCAAAAAGCATACACGATCAACCCCAGGGCAAAGACAAAATGCAGGGCCAGACGGGTGGGACGGACATAAATAGCATCGCCTGTAAGACCGCTGGCCACCATGATCCAGCCTACGGCCCCTTGCAAGGCGCCTAACAAAAAAAGGATCACCAGGGGGCGTATCATCTCCGGCCGCATCTTCTTCTTCCACAGCAGCCAGGCAAGCCCAACTACAAAGACTACGGCCACCAGGCGGGCCCATAGCCGATGGAACCATTCCCAGAAAAAGATGAATTTATAATCAGAGAGGGTAAAATCCGCATTGATCAGCCGGAATTGAGGTGTCTGCCGGTATTTGTCAAAAGCTTCCATCCACTGCTGATGGTTCAGGGGTGGCAGCGCTCCGGTAACCACATTCCATTCGGTGATGGAAAGGCCGGAGCCGGTGAGGCGGGTGATACCGCCAAGGATTACCTGTATCAGCAGCATGATAACGCCGGTCATGACCCAGATGGCCACTGCGCGGGAGGAAGAAGATGATCGCATAGCGCCGCAAAGGTACGGGCCCGGGTATCAATGCGGTAATTTTTCCCGCAGCATTCCATATACATAGGTGCCGGCGATAGCGCTCAGCAGGGTCACGATCACGACGGTAAAGCCAGCCCCTATCTGGGCAAATAACGGCCCGGGGCAGGCGCCTGTAATAGCCCATCCAAAACCAAAAAGCAGACCGCCGTATACCTGGCCCTTGCTGAACTTTCTCCGGGGGAATACGATCTGTTCACCTCCGGAGGTCCGGATATTGAATTTTTTGATCACCCACACTGACAGCATGCCTGTTGCTACGGCTGAACCGATCACCCCGTACATGTGAAAGCTTTGCAACCGGAACATCTCCTGTATCCTCCACCAGGAAATGATCTCCGCCTTCACCAGCACGATGCCAAAGACGGTCCCGGTTATAAAATATTTCAGGAGGCGCCACCAGGGCGTTTGTTTCGCGGGGAGGTCCACATCGGGGATGGATACTTCAAAATCAGTGTTGAACTCCATAAATGAGCTATAGTTTTAAAATAAACGGAAGGATGACGTTGGCCATCAGAAAACCGCCGGCCATAAAACAGATGGTAGCCACCAGCGACGGCCACTGCAGGGTAGAAAGCCCCATGATAGAATGGCCGGAAGTACATCCGCCGGCATAGCGGGTGCCGAAACCTACGAGGAAGCCGCCGCCCACGATCAATAGCCAGCCTTTTAAATTCAGTAAAGCGCCCCAGTGGAAGAGGCTCATCGGCAACAGCTGTCCAAAGTCCTGTACCCCGTATCCTTGCATCTCATGGACGAGGGCCGGAGCCACCCGCACCGGCGAAGGGTTCCCAAGCAGATATTCAGCCACCCACCCTCCGGCCAGGATACCTGCGACAAAGAACAGGTTCCATGCTTCTTTCTTCCAGTCATATTGAAAAAAGGGCGCCTTTGCGGGGAGACAGGCGGCGCAAAAAGAACGCCACAGGCGTTCTGGCCGAAGGCCCGTCATTGGATCTTTGCCGCGAGGGGCTATTTTTGATGGTTGGCCCAGAGCGGCAATAATATGGCGGAGGGACGAAGAGACGCCCAGACGCCGGTTGCCCATGATCAGCAGGGCGGGGACGGAGAGCCCGATCAGGGGGCCCGCCACATACCAGGGCCAGGGGCGCCGCAGCCATTCCATTATTTGAAGATGCACCATCATTGACATATGATTTGCCTTTCTTAGATTCGCCGGTTAATGACCCGAAGATACGTAGACATCGATGGATTGTCCATCAGTTACCTGGAAAGCAGCCAGAAGGCAGACAAGACCCTTTTCCTTCTGCATGGCAATTCCAATGCAGCAACACTCTGGCGACATCAATTCAATGATCCGCAGCTGTCCTCCTGCAGACTGGTCGCATTCGACCTACCCGGTCATGGTTGCTCCGCCGGCTCCGGCAATCCTAACGAAACCTACAATGTTATCGCCATGGGCGCCATCCTGGGAAATGCCATCCACCTGCTGGCCCGCAGACAACCCTTTGTCCTTGCGGGACTTTCGCTGGGGTCCAATATCCTTGCCGAAATGCTGGCCGGCGATCTTTCCCCCAACGGCATCATTCTCGTCAGCTCCACGATTGTGGGAAAGGACATATCCCCCAGCCAGGTAGTTATGGAGGGCGCATCGGCATCGGTCCTGTACGAAGATAACCCACCCCGGGAGGCTGTCGCCCGCTACCTGGATGAATGCATGTATGCCGGCGATCCGGCGGACAAGCAGCGCGTGCTGAGGGAATACCTGGATGTGAAACCCGGCTTCCGATCATCGCTGAAAGCCAGCATCCCCGCCGGTCTTTATTCCGATGAGATCGGTATCCTGCGCCGCAGGCAGCTGCCGGTGCTTAGCATATATGGCCTGAAAGAAAAGATCACCAACCCGCATTTATTGGATGCGATCCCTTTGCCTTACTGGAGGGGCGGTATAATAAAG
>DASZVM010000033.1:0-8050 GCA_035547295.1 Puia sp.
TAGGGCACCAGGACAAACCTGACGCGACCGTCATCCTTCGACAGGCCGAAATAGATACGGACGCCTGCCGCGGGTCTTCCCAGCGAATCCTTTTGACGGAGCAAAAGACGGTAAGAGTCGCTGTTAAAAGCTTCCGAATAACCCAGCTTGAATGAATCCTTGAACCCGGGACATTTCTGGTTAAAGGTATCTACTGCATTACGGAAGTCCGTCGTGTACTTGATGGCCGTGGCAAGCGAGATGACGTGTGGTGCGACACTGTCCTCATTGATGGGAGGTTCGCCACCGGGTCCTCCGCAGCCGGAAAAAAGGACGGTAAAAGCTGCAACAACGATCAGCAGGAGAAGGACCGGCAGGGTCCGGCCGGGCCTTGGTAACTGACTCATAAGAATTTTAATTTAAAGGGTTATTTAATGGCCGGCAAAATACACTATTCCCGGCAGGAGTGCTAATAAGTACAAACGCCTGATTAAAATACGTATTTATACCTATATTTTTCAGGTAGTTATTCGCTAGGTATCTTGTTTGGGAAAACAGACCTTTGACATTGCTTTTCCCGGCGGATCCGGGAATTTGGAGAGATAATTTGCAAACCCCTAACCCTCTCTCGTAGCGATTCAGATACCAATTACCATTAAACAAAACGGGTCAACTTCCTCCATCCCCCTGGGGTGGGGGAGTTTTTTTGCCTTCGGGGTGCAGGGCATGAGCCGGACGGTCAGTATTGTATCCTCTTCCTGCCTTCCTTGATCTGGCTTTGTTTTTTCTTGGATTCGATCCTTTTTTCCTTGGATCCGGCAGTGGGCCTGGTGGCTATCCGTCTTTTCTCTTTTTTCAGGGCCTGTTCGATCAGGGTCTCCATTTTGCGGATGACTTCCTGCTTATTGGCCAGCTGGCTGCGATGCACCTGGCTCCTGACCTGAAGGACCCCCTCGGCACTGATCTTCCCTGCCAGCTTTTTTCCCAGCACGGCCTTTTGCTGATCGGTGAGGATAGACGATCCCGGGATGGAAAAATAACCCTCCACCATTGTCTCCACCTTATTCACATTCTGTCCTCCCTTACCCCCACTCCTGGCAGTCCGGAAAACAATTTCTTTGGTAATATCGATCTTCATGCTATTTTGATGGCTCGTCTGATGCCTGGATCATGTGCCGAATAAGTTAATTAGTTTTTAACGATCCCTATCAAAGTTACCCCTAAATATGGTCCGACAATTGCGAAGCAAACCAAATATGTTCAAAGACCGCTTTATTCAGGTGTCAGGCTTGCATTTTTCCTGGAAGACCTGGTGGACCAAACTACTGCCTCATGGAGTGGCTGTCTCCCTGTTCCTTCTGGTGGCTGTGATCTATTGCAGGCCTGTATTCCAGGACAAGGTGCTGTACCAAGAAGATAATCTGCAATGGAAGGGCATGGCCCAAAGCTCTTTTGAATACAAGCAGACACATGGTCATTTCCCTTTATGGAGCAACAGCATGTTTTCCGGAATGCCGGCCTATCAGATAGCTATCGACGGGCCTTCCGTGCATTTGCCCGACTTTTTTTACAATCTTTTCACATTTTACCTGGAAAAACCGGCCAGCTTCTTTTTCCTGGCCTGTATCTGCTTTTACTTCCTGGCGGGTGTTCTCCGTGTAAACCCCTACGTCGGCATCATCGGCAGCCTGGCTTATGCCTATGCCACCTATAACCCTGTCATCATTTCCGTGGGGCATGATACGAAAATGCAATGTATCGCCCTGCTGCCGGGGCTGATAGGATCGATGGTCCTGGTCCTGGAGAAGAAATACTGGCAAGGCATGGTCCTGACAGCCCTTTTCACGTCGATGATGATCGCCACGGGCCACATGCAAATAGTTTATTACGGGCTGCTGACCGTCTTCTTTCTTTTTGCCGCTTATGCCATACGCTGGGTCCGTCACAGGGAGTTCCGCCGGCTGCGTCATGCAACGCTGGTATCCATCGGCGCGACCCTGATCGGGGTCCTGGTCAATGGTATCGTACTTTTTACCACCTATGATTCTTCCCATGAGACGACCCGGGGAGGCAGCGAGCTGGCCGACAATCAAAGCAATTATACCAGCGACGGGCTGAGCGAGGCTGCGGCCTTTGATTTCAGCATGTACAGGACGGAACCCTTTGTCATGCTGGTGCCCGATATGTATGGAGGAAGTACGGACCTCGAGCTGCCGGCGGAAAAGTCCCATGCCGTACGGGTCCTGCAAAAGAGTCCCGCGGTCCTGGGACAGCTGGTGGGAGAGGACGGCCCGAAATATTATTGGGGTGGCGTGGGCGAACTGATGGCAGGGCCTCCCTACGCAGGGGCGATCATCTGCTTTTTAGCCCTGGCAGGTCTTATCATGGTGGATGGGAAGCATAAATGGTGGATACTAAGTGCCTTTGTCCTGACCATTATGATGAGTTGGGGAAGTTATTTCCAGCCTTTCAACAGCTGGTTGTTGAAATATCTTCCCATGTACAATAAGTTCAGGGCGCCAAGCATGATCATCGTGGTGCCTAATTTACTGCTGTGCATGCTGGCTACGCTGACTTTGCAAAAGATCTTTGCGGGGGTGACTGGCCGGGGACAGATGGCTGCAGGGGATGATATGGCCGGGGACCAGGGGGACACGACCGCCAGGCCGGCCGTCCAGCTCTGGCACCGGTACCGTTGGGGGCTGCTGCTGACGCTGGGTATCTTCGCTGCCCTGTTCTGGCTGTACGCATCATCGGATTATGTCAGCCTGTCGGACGGGAATTTGCTTGAACGGGCTGCCGTCAAGGGGAAGGCGCAGGTGGAATATGTACGGACCTTCCTGGAAGGTCTCCGGCAGGATCGCCGTGACCTCTTCCTGGGCAGCATCCTGCGCAGCCTGCTTTTTATCTCGGCCACGGCCCTCATCCTGGCGTTGTATATCCGCCGCAAGGTCAGACCCGCGCTGCTGCTGACACTGGTGGGAACCCTCTGTTTTGCGGACCTGATGGCTACGGACCTGAAATACCTCAACTATGGCAATTACCAGGAAAAGGAGGAATACCAGGAGAATTTTGCTCCTTCGGAAGGGGATAAGGAGGTGGCGCAGGACAAGAGCTACTACCGGGTGCTCGATCTCAGGGATACGGCAAACAATACGCTGAGCTATGGGGCGATGACGGCCTATTTCCACAATTCCATCGGAGGATATCATGCGGCCAAGCTGCGGGTATACGAAGACCTGATAAACCACCAGCTGGTGAATTATCCCATGTGCCAGCCCGTGATCAATATGCTGAACACGAAATATATCCTCCGGCGCAACATCTCGGGCGAGGATTTCGTATATCAGAATACGAATTGCCTGGGCCCTGTCTGGTTTGTAGACAGCCTGCGGTTTGTACAAAAACCCAAGGCTGTAATGGATAGCCTGACGCACTTCCAGCCCGGACAGGAAGCCATCCTCTTTGCGGCCGACAGGAACAAGGTGGCATTTGATCCGGGACCCGATACTTCGGCGCATATCAAGCTGCTGAATAATGACAATGATGTGATCACCTATGTCTCGGAATCAAAAAAGCGGCGGTTTGCGGTCTTTAGCGAGGTCTTTTATCAGCGTGGCTGGAAAGCATGGGTAGATGACCGTGAGTCCCCCATTATCCGTACCAACTATGCGCTGAGGGGTCTTTCCATCCCACCGGGCCGGCATATCATCCGTATGGTCTTTCACCCATTGTCGTATTATCTGGGACGGCAGATGCAGTGGATGGCCACCATCCTGCTATTGCTGCTGTTTACGGGAGCGGTGCTTGTCACCCTTTATGAAAAGGGGCTGCGTATACGTATCGCGGGCCGGCCTGTGTTGAACTTTCACAGGGAGAGCTTATCTTCATCCTGAAATGCGAGCGGTCATCCAACGGGTGAGCAGGGCGTCCGTCACCATCGGCGGGGCGCTTACAGCTGCCATCGAAGGCGGCTTATTGGTATTGATAGGCATCGAAGATGCAGACGGTCCTCAGGACATCGAATGGCTCAGCAGCAAGATCGTCAACCTGCGGATCTTTAATGACGATGCGGGCGTCATGAACTTATCTCTGAAAGATGTGGGCGGCGATATCCTTTTGGTAAGCCAGTTTACACTCCATGCCGCCACGAAAAAGGGGAATCGGCCTTCCTATATCCGGGCCAGCAAGCCTCCCATTGCCATACCGCTGTATAAACAAATGATCACCCGCCTGGAAGCTGACCTGGGGCGAGACATCTATACGGGGGAATTCGGAGCCGATATGAAGGTGGAGCTTTTGAATGACGGACCCGTGACGATCATTGTAGATACGAAGATGAAGGAGTGAGCCTCCGTCCGGCGGAATTCCCTACTTTCGATGTATGAGAATCTACCAGGTAGACGCCTTTGCAGAAACCCTGTTCCAGGGCAACCCCGCCGCAGTTATCCCATTGACCGGCTGGCTTCCGGAAACGGTGATGCAGAGCATCGCCATGGAGAACAACCTTGCCGAGACGGCCTTTATCGTGCCCCGCCAGACAAACGCTGCGGACGGACCGGGTGATTATGACTATCTTATCCGCTGGTTTACCCCTACGGTGGAAGTGGA
Source organism: Puia sp. (assembly GCA_035547295.1). Classification (GTDB taxonomy): domain Bacteria; phylum Bacteroidota; class Bacteroidia; order Chitinophagales; family Chitinophagaceae; genus Puia. The sequence goes on from DASZVM010000033.1 coordinate 4,591, forward strand.
GCTTTGCGGTCACGCCACGCTGGCCTCGGGCCATGTGGTATTCCATCACCTGGGGTTCGAAAGGGACGAAGTGGTGTTCAGGTCACTGTATAGCGGGGACCTGAAAGTGATGAAGGGCACGGGTGCGGCGCTGGCCCTCGACTTTCCGGCGGACATGCCCCGGCTGGTGGCACGTCCGGGGCAGGATATCCCTTTCGCTCAGTACACACCTCAGGAGGCTGAAGTCATATTCGAGGGGCTGCACATCGCTCCACGGGAATTATACCGGGGACGGCACGACTTTATGGTGGTGCTGGATGATCAGCTGCAGGTGGAAGCATTGGCGCCCGACTTCAGACGGCTGGCTATCGCACCGGCACGGGGAATAGTGGTGACAGCGCCAGGCAGGGACGCCGACTTCGTCTCCCGGTGCTTCTTTCCCCAATCGGGTATCGATGAAGACCCTGTCACCGGCTCCGCACATACGATGATGATCCCTTTCTGGGCTGAGAGGCTGGGGAAGAATAAACTGTCTGCCATCCAGCTGTCACGGCGCAAAGGTCACCTGGACTGTACCCTTACAGGCGACAGGGTACTCATCGGGGGACATGCGCATACATTCCTGCAGGGAGAGGTTACGCCACAACGGGATGCCAACACTTCTATTTCCATCCGGCAGGCACAGGAGCTGGTGGATACCTGGATCCGTACGACGGGCGTCCGGTATTTCAGCGAATTGACCAATATGGCGATCCTTACGGAAGAAGTAGGGGAAGTGGCCCGGCTGATGAGCCGGCTGTACGGGGACCAGTCCTTTAAGCCATCGGATAAGGGCAAGGAACTGGCTGATGAGCTGGCAGACGTGCTATGGGTGCTTATCTGTATCGCCAATCAGACGGGGGTGGATCTTGCCACGGCGCTGGAAAAGAATTTTATAAAGAAGAATGTGCGGGACGGGGAGAGGCACAAGGGAAATGAGAAGCTGAAATGACTATCGGTGTAATTTATACGAAATGATTTAATAATTTACAGGATGAAAGCATCTGCGCTGTCCTTCTTCTTCGTCTTTGTATCCCAACTGGCCTCGCAATCTCTTTTTGCGCAATCTCCCGGCTGGCAATGGTTTGACCCTGCCGCCTCGTCTGTGTCCGTAATAGGGGGACGCGGGTGGGAGATGGGGCATGAGGGCGACTCCATCGACTTTTATGGCCGTCTGCCCCTGAAGGCCGAAAAGACGGTAAGACCCATCGTCTGGAAGCTCAGCCGGAACAGTGCGGGTGAATACATCGACTTTAAGACCAGCGCCACCACGATCATCGTCCGATACAAGGTCGCAGGCAGTACGTACATGCCCCATATGCCTGCCACGGGTACAAGCGGGGTAGACCTGTATGCCAGGGATGTCAATGGCGCATGGCAGTGGGCGAGAGGGGCGTTCCGGTTTGGCGACACCATCGAATACAAATTCGATCATCTATCCCTGTCGGCCAGGGAAGAGGAGTTCAGGTTATACCTGCCCTTATACAATTCGGTCAGCTGGATGAAGATCGGGGTCCCGGAGGCTGCTGCCTTTACCGTATTCCCGGTGAGTAAAGAAAGGCCTATCGTGCTGTATGGCACTTCGATCATGCAGGGTGCCTGCGCCACGAGGGCGGGCATGTCATGGGCGAATATCCTGGGCAGAAAGCTGGACCGGCCCATCGTCAACCTGGGATTCTCCGGCAACGGGCAACTGGAACAGCCTGTTATCGACCTGATCAACGAGCAGCAGGCGCAATTGTTTGTGCTGGACTGTATGCCCAACATGTCGGAGCCTGAACGGTTCAGCCGGGAGGAAGTCCGTACACGTATCATTACGGCTGTAAAGTCCCTCCAGTCGCGCCATCCGGCTACCCCCATACTGCTGGCCGAACACTGCTGCGGCCTGGGAGGCGTGGATATGGATACGAGCGTGCTGAACAAATATGCCAACATCAGCAAAGTCCTTGCGGCGACCTTCGATGAAATGAAAAAGGAAGGCGTGCCGGATATTTATCTATTGACGGATACGGCCATCGGCTTTGCCGTCGACAATACGGTGGACGGTACGCACCCCAATGATATAGGGATGATGAAATATGCGGATGCTTACGAATCCATTATCCGCAAGATCCTCCATGAAGAAAAAGGAGCCATCGGCACTACGATGCCTATACGCCAGCGGAGGGACTGGCGGACCTATGATTTTATGCAGCGGCATGCGGCGGCCCTGCAAACGGTGCATGAGCTTCAGCCGGATGTGGTGCTGGTGGGCAATTCCATCACCCATTTCTGGGGCGGTCTTCCGGAGTCCGGTATCAACAGGGGCATACAGTCCTGGGATAAATATTTTAAACCCCTGCGTATCGTCAACCTGGGTTTTGGCTGGGACAGGATAGAAAACGTGCTGTGGCGGGTCTACCATGGAGAATTCGATGGATACCACGCGAAGAAGATACTGTTGACCATCGGTACGAACAATATCGGCAGCGGCAGCACGGATGAAGAAATAACGGAAGGCATCCGGTACCTGATAAAGGCCATACGGCAACGGCAGCCTTCCGCCCAGGTCCTCTTGTCCGGCATCTATCCCCGGAGGGGGCTGGAACAACGGGTGGCGGTACTGAATACGAGACTGGCTGCTATGGCACATACGATAAGTGTAACCTTTATAGACCCCGGCAAGGTGCTGCTACAGCCCGACAAGAAGATAGACGAGGGGCTGTTCTCGGATGGATTGCATCCTACGGAGCAGGGATATGAAAAATTGGGCGCCTTCCTGGTGCGGTATCTGAAATAGGGCGGCATGTCGTTGGCAGGGAGTTGGATTTATTTATCTTTGCCCACTATGGCAAACGACACGAACAGGTTCCAGGCGATCATTTCGCACTGTAAAGAATATGGCTTTATCTTCCCTTCCAGCGAGATATATGACGGTCTCAGCGCGGTATATGACTACGGTCAATATGGCAGCGAGCTGAAAAAGAACATCAAGGACTACTGGTGGAAAAGCATGACCCAGCTGCACGAGAACATCGTGGGCATCGATGCTGCCATCTTTATGCACCCCACCACCTGGAAAGCCAGCGGTCATGTCGACAGCTTCAGCGACCCGATGATCGACAATAAGGACAGCAAAAAACGCTACCGCGTCGATCATCTCATCGAAGCCCGTATCGACGAGCTGGAAAAGGCGGGCAATACGGCTGCCGCCGAAACCCTTCAAAAAGACATGGACAGCCTGCTGGCCGCCAGCGACTTTACAGGCCTGAAAAAGCTCATCGAAGATCAAAAGATAAAATGCGGCGTCAGCGGCACCGCCAACTGGACGGACATCCGGGAGTTCAACCTCATGTTCTCCACCCAGCTGGGCAGCATATCGGAAGAAGCCAGCGAGATCTACCTTCGGCCCGAAACCGCCCAGGGCATCTTTGTCAACTTCCTCAATGTCCAGAAAACAGGC
>DASZVM010000034.1:0-6366 GCA_035547295.1 Puia sp.
CATAGTGGTTGGGGTAGGAGGCGTACCACCATATGGCCGTATATGTACCGGGGATGGATAACCGGTGCTGGTCGGTGCCGGATTCGATGGATGCGCTGTCCATTTTCACCAGCTCGGGCCGCATATACAGGAGCACGGAGGTTTCCCTTTCGCCCGCATGTGAATCCGCAGCGGGGTTGCTTTTGTGCAGTCTGGCATAACCGGCGTTGTAGACGGAATCCCTGTCGGGCTGAAAGAGAAAGACGGCATAGTCACGGCGTTTTTCCAGTCTCGTCTGTATGAAATAGCGAAGGAATTCAGGGTTGCCTCCATGTACGTTGACGAGGACGATCTTGTCGAAGCCGTTTCGGGCTATTTCGTCACAGGTGCTTTCCAGTAATTCCCAGACCACTTTCTCCGGCAGGGCAAAAGCGCCCGGCTGGTGTTTGGCTTCATTGATCTGTCCATAGAAATAATCCGGGAAGACGACTGCGTATTCTTTTTTTGTGGCACGGGCCGCCCATTCGCGTACCTGGATAAGGTCTGATCCGATGGGTGCGTGAGGGCCCTGTTTTTCGAGGATACCGATGGGGAGGATACAGGTCCTGGAAGATCTTTCCAATGCTCCGGGCCAGTCGCTGGCTGTCAGCTCGTCCCAACGGGCGGGAAGGTTTTGCGCTGTGGCGCATCCTGCCGTCAGCAGCAGGATGGCCAGCGTTTTGAATGTTTTGATCGTCATATACATTTATTTATAGCCTTGATTTTGGGTCAGTGTGGCTTTTCCATTCACCGTTGTAAGGTCGATCTGGTTGAGGGGGATGGGCCAGTATTCATTCTTGTTGGCGGTGAACCTGGCGCCGGAGACATCGGTGACGAACTGGGATTCGTACTGGAAATAATTATTCAGGGCGGTTGATGCAAGGCCCCATCGTACCAGGTCGAAGAAGCGATAGCCTTCCATGGCCAGCTCCAGCTTGCGTTCGAAATAGATGGCTTTCAGCGCGAAGTCCTGTGAGGTGAATGCGCCGGCGGGATATGGGCTGATCACATAGTTTGCCGCCGGTGTATTCGTAAAGCCCCCTTCCGGATTAGCGTTATCTATATATTTGTGGACCCAGTTCTCCGGGTGATCTGCTATCCTGTGGCGGACACGGTTGACATAGTCTTCCGCCACGTCAAGATGCTGCAGCTGGGCTTCCACCTCGGCGGCCATCAGCAGCACGTCGGCAAAACGGATGACAAACACGTTGATGGCTGAGCCGGGTGCCCATTGCGAGTTATCGCCATCGGCATCGGTGTTCTTATTCCACCAGACATTTTTGATGGGAGAGAAGGGCCCTGCATATGCCTGGGCGCGTATCCAGTCGAAACCCGGATGTACTCCATAGTCCAGGTAGGGGATGCCCCTGCGGCCTACCGTCCAGTCCAGCCGGGGGTCGAGATTGCCGGCGTCCGGCGTAAATGGCGCGTTTGATAAAATACCCTGGTCGTTTTTTACAGGATGGTTGTTGTAGTCGTCCAGGTAGGGAAGGCCATTGGCATCTGTGCGGAAGGAGTTGACCAGGTCGATGCTGGGCTGGAAAAAGCCGCAGCAGGTGAAGGGGATGCCTTCGCCATACGGGAAGTTCAGCATGTCGCCCTGATTTGCCTTGGAGATAGAGCCCGCAATAGCGTTGGCGGCATTCTCGACGACAAAGACGGCTTCCGGGTTGTCGGATTCCTCCGATGGGCTGTAATTGGCATTGAAGCTTTCATTCAGATCGTATGGCAGTCCATTTGGCGTATTGCCATTGTCGATCACGTCCGTAAAGATCGGCTCCGCCTCCGTGTATTTATGTTCGAAGAGATAAGTTTTGGCCAGGTAGGCTCCTGCCGCCCATTTGTTGGCCCGGGCGATATCCGGCTGGGTAGCGGGCAGGCTGTCATAGGCGAACTTGAAATCCGCCTCGATCATCGGCCAGATATCGACGGTGTTCAGCGGCTCCAGGTTGATGGTCGTGTCGCTTATCCAGGGAAGGTTGTTGAACATGCGTTTGATGGTGAAATAATAGTGCGCCCTTAAAAAACGCGCCTGTGCCTTCACGTTTGTTTTTTCATCCCCTGACATATCCGTGACCTTTTCCAGGGTCTTCAGCACAAAATTGCAGCGGGTAATGCCTTCGTAGACGGCTTTCCATTTGTCGTCCAGGAGGGAGTTGCTGGGGTTAACGCTAAAGTTGAGTATCGGGATCATGCCCACCTGGTCGCCTCCGTCGCTGCCTTTGTGGGCGTCGCCGCCGGCCACGCTGCCGAACAGCCAGTTGCTTGGCGCACAGGCCCAGGCATTACCTCCTCCCAGGCTTTGGATATTGCCGGCTTCTTCATCATAGTCCTGGCCGTCCAGGGCGGCGTAGGCGCCGATGAGCAATGTGTTGACCCCTTTTTTGCTCTCCAGGTTCTGCGGTTGTAACGAGCCCTGGGGCTGTCTGTTCAAAAAACTTTTGCTGCAGCTGCCAAGGCAGAAGATGGCTGGTAAGAACAGCAGCAGCTTGTGTCGTATTGATCGCATAAAATTTTTTTTAGGTTGCTAGAATTTTAAGTTTACGCCTGCTGTGAACTGGCGGACGCTGGGATAGGAACCTTCATCGATGCCGAACTCCGTAACGCCTTTGCCGTTGATCTCGGGGTCCTGTCCCGAATATTTGGTGATGGTGAACAGGTTGGCGGCCTGTACATAGACCCGGAGGCTTTCGATCCCCACTTTTTGCAGCGTTGTTTTTTGGAATGTGTAACCCAGCATCAGGTTCTTTGCCCGCAGGTATGAGCCGCTCTCGACGAAATAAGAGTTGGGGACGCCATTGGTGGATGAGTTGCCATTTGTCTCCTGGACGGCTACCCTGGCATTGTGATGTGTCTCTGTCCATGAATCGTAGAGGGCCGTATAGCTTTTGGCCCCCAGGAAGGAGGAGTAGAAATCCGTCCACCAGCGTACCTGGTTCCATACTTTATTTCCCTGCGAACCGTATATGAAGATGCTGAAGTCGAAATTCTTATAGGTCAGTCCAAGGTTGATGCCATAGTTGAAGCTGGGGCTGGGATTTCCCAGGATGGTCCTGTCGTCGGCCGTGATCTGTCCGTCCCCGTTGACGTCGGCGTAGCGGAAGCGTCCCACGCCTTCATCCGTCTGGTATGTTGCATCGGGCGAGCCCGTGGCCTGCTGTGCCTTCTGATCGGCGGTGGCGATCTCGTCTGCGCTGTTCCAGAAGCCGATGATCTTGTAGCCATAGAAAGACCCAACGGCATGGCCTACTTGGTTCCTCACGAACTTATCGCTGAAGGTCCGTACGTCCCCTGAGAGGAAATAGTTGGTGGCATCCGTGACCTTTGTGATCCTGTTGTTATAGGAGGTGAAGGTCAGCGTGGCATCGAAGGAGAGGTCACGGGTGAATTTCGTATGACCGCTGATGGATAGGTCGACGCCCTTGTTCTTCATCTGTGCGATGTTGACATAAGGTACTACCCCGCGGCCAAGGGTGCCGGGGAGTTCCGGATTGTACAGCAGGTCCCTGATGCTCTTTATATAATAGTCTGCAGTGATATTGATGGCGCCTTTGAGCAAGGTGGCGTCAAACCCGATGTTGGTATTGATATCCTTTTCCCATTTGGCATCCGGATTGGCGATCTGTTTCTGCTGGAAACCCTGTTGCACGGAATTGTTCGTTCCTGAGATGTCATAATAAGAGGACTCTATGTTCCCGTAGTATGTATTGAAGGCGTTGTCCGAGCTCAGATTCTGCTGGTTGCCCATGATGCCCCATCCGCCCCGTATTTTCAGATCGGAGATCCAGCCGGCACCATCCATAAAGGGCTCTCCTGATAAACGCCAGGCCGCGGTGATGGCAGGGAACCATCCATATTGATTGTTCTTGAATTTGGAGGACCCGTCCCTGCGCAATGTGCCGCTGAGCAGATACTTATCACGGAATCCGTAGTCGATCCGCGCAAACTGGGACCAGAGGCCTTCGGAAGCGCGGGTGCTATGGCTTTGCCTTGCGCCGGAGCCCGAGGTCAGGGTGGTATAGTTGGGATCGAAGACAAAATACCCGAAAGTGGTGCCGTCGAAGGTGCCGGAATGGCTGTCGTATGCTTCCGTACCTGCCAGCACTTTAAAGCTATGAACGTCGTTGAGGATAGTGCTGTATTGTGCTGTATTTGTCCAGGTCCAGGTATTGCCCCAATAAGAGTTCTCGGTATAGCTGTTGGACAGCTGGTTTTCCTGGTCCTCGTAGGTGGGATAGGAAAAGGTATGTGACTGACCGTTGGTCACCGACCCGCCGAAGCTGCTGCGCAAGGTCAGTCCCTTGAGGAGGTCCACTTCCGCATAGACGTTGCCAAAAAGCCGGTTGTCCTGATGTTTGTCGTTTGCAGTCCTCTGCTGTGTAGCGACGGGGTTGTGGGCATCCCCCAGCACGCCGCCGTAGTTACCTGCATAGTTCCCCTTGATATCATAGACAGGGATGATAGGCTGCTCGCGGAAAGTGTAAGCAACGGCGCTATATCCCTGCAAGGCGTCGATATGCGGGTTCATGGAGACGGAGTAAGCCATATTCTCGCCTACACGGATGTTCCGGGAGATGTTGAAAGATGTATTCGCGCGGATCGTATATCTCTTCAGGTAAGTGTTGATGAGGACGCCCTGCTGGTCGAAATAATTCACCGACATCATGTACCTGGCTTTGTCGCTGGCCCCGCTGATGCTGATGTTCTGGCTGTTGACAGGGGCGTGACGGAAGACGGAATGGTACCAGTCGGTGCCTTGTTTATTGGCCCGGACGATGCGGTAGAAGCTGTTGAGGTCATCGCCGTCCGTGTAATCGGGGTTTACATAATACAGGGAGGGGTTTACGGATGGGTCTCCTTCCCGGGCTCCTTTGGGAACAATATAATCGGGCAGCACGGGCGCGCCGCTGGCGGGGCCATATAAAGGATCTATGGTAGTATCCGCCCCCTCGCGGCGCAGTATGTCGAACTTCAGCTGGGCCATATCCTGCGGGCTTAGTATGTGCCATACATTGCCGTGTTTGGGTACCTGCGTTCCGTAATAAGCGTCATAGGTTACTACAGGTTTGCCTGTCTGTCCTTTCTTCGTGGTGATGATGATCACTCCGTTGTTGGCCCTGGAACCGTATATGCTGGCTGCACCGGCATCTTTCAGCACCTGGATGGAGGCCACGTCATTAGGGTTGAAGTCGGTGATGGTTTGTGTGGGTACGCCATCGATGATAAACAGGGGAGTGTTGTCACCAAAGGTGTTGATGCCCCGGATACGTACCTGGGGCGCTTCTCCCGGCTGTCCTGAACCAACGACCGTCACGCCTGCGGCCTGGCCCTGAAGCTGATTGGCAATCTGGCTGTTGGGTTGTTTGTTCATGTTGTCGACATTCACGACGGTGACGGCGCCCGTCAGGTCTTTTCTTCGCTGGGATGTGTAGCCTGTGACGACCACATCGTTGAGGAGGGCGCTTGTTTCCTTCAAGGTGATATCCAGCTTGTCCGTGGTCCCCGCGTCCACTTCGGTGCTTTCAAAACCGACGGAGGAGATGACCAGTCTGTCCTTTCCGGCAGGCAGGGTGACCGTGAGTTCACCCGCGGGTGACGTAGTGACGATGATCCGGGTACCTTTTACGGTGATGGTGGCGCCGATCACCGGCTGTTTGTTGGAGGCTCCGGTGACAGTACCGGAGATCTTTTTCTGGGCCCATGCGCCCATGGCCATGCATAAGGTCAGCAGGAGAAAGCAGGTGCGTATGCCCCACTTGTAAAGTTGACATTTCATAAGCTCTAGTTTGAATGATTTAATAATGCTACCACAAAGCGTGAACCGGGTGTTGAGTGTCCATAGGGAAAGGACCGGATGGCATGGGTATGTTGCTGTTACAAAGCTGTTTCTCCGAATTTTTCCATCACCAGCGCAGCGGCCGCCAGCAGGCTTGCTTCATGGCCCAGCTGAGAGACCTTTACGCCAGTGTGCTCCGAGAGCCTGGGTATACAATATTTATTCAACGCCTGCTGTATGGGGGCGAGGAGTATCTTGCCGACCTCTGTTCCCCGGCCGCCAAGGATGATCAGCTCGGGATTGACGATATGAATAAGAATGGCAATGGCTTTACCGATCTTGAAGCCCATTTCAGCCAGCAGCTCGATGGCATACTGGTCGCCCTGGTTGGCAGCGGTCATGACGGCTTCGCTCATTTTTTCCGGGCTGTCCAGGGGTTTGAGGCTGGATACCTTGCCGGCCCTGATCTCTTCCATGGCTTTTTTTGCCACGACCCGCAAAGTAGCTTCTGTTTCCAGACAGCCTCGTTTGCCGCATTCGCAAAGGGTATTGCTTTCCGAGATAGGGATATG
>DASZVM010000035.1:0-4820 GCA_035547295.1 Puia sp.
TCAGCAGGAGCAACAGCAGCAGCCAAAATGCCGCAGCGAGCGCTTTGTTATTCAGGATATACCGCAAAGCGGAAAAGCTGCTGCGGGATCTCTCATAACGAAAATTCTCATCCCATAGCACTTCGGTTACATTGTCGGGTATATAGGAAAAGACATCGTCATAATACGCTTTGTTATTCTTGTGCAGCAGGAAAAAATTCGTAAACGCCATCGGGGCGAAATGAAGGAATAAGGACCCGCCTCCTTTATAGCTGAATTTGACCAGGTTGGGCCGGCCTTTTATATCCTTGCCCAATACCGTGGCATACCGGAGGTCCAGCGAATCGATCCAGTTGTCATTCGCGGCGCCGGGATAGGCAAAAGACAGTGAGTCATTGGTCCCCGGCTGCAATACGCTGACCCGGAGGCTGTCCATATCGCCCTGCATAAGGTCGGAGAGGATGCCCGGCCGGATATTCAAAGTATGCAGCAGTGAGTCGCCAAAATGGAGAGCTGATAAAAAGACGTGATTGCCCTGTCCTACAAAGCTCAGGAGACTATTGATCTCGGAGGGATCAAAGTCCGCCCTGTGGCCGATGAAGATAAAGGCCCGCTTTCCTCCCCCGCCCTCCGTCAGCGAAGAGAACGGAACGTTGTTGACGGATATTTCGGCATTCGGAAAAAGATAGGCCAGGTTCTCATACGCAATATACGCTCCATAAGGCATCTTATCCTTACGCCCGAATGTCACCCGCTTGTTGATCCTGCTGCGACTTCCACCCGGGTTACAGGAATACAGACACCACAGCGCAAAAAAAAGGACGATATGACGGCTCTTTCTCATGCGCGGCTGATATGTTCGAGGGATGTATGAAAGTCCTGAAAATATTGTAACAGACGGGAGAATTGCTGATCGTTCAAAGAGAACTTGCCATACCACACCCGCTCATAGGCAGCCATCAGCCGGCGGAAACCTTCGCCTTGCGGCAGTTGGTCCAGCTGACGGGCATATTCCTCATCAGTGGTCTGTATATGCAGACGCAACAGCTGATGGGCTTCCAGCATACGCAAGGTCTTCAGGTACAGATACCGTACAGCCATCCGATGCGCCCCCTCGTCAAGCGCCTTCTTCAACAGCCGGTCGAGATCCTCCCCGGGCAATGCGGCATCCCCCGCTGAGGTTTCGCTGACCCTGACAGGCCTCCGGTAAAACAGCCGGAGGTTGTTCTCCGCAATGATCTTATACAGGGCAAACAAGAGCACGGCAGCTAAAAAGAAATAGATAAAATAACGAAAGCCCTTGCTGTCCAGCAGCCTGTAGAATGCACCGGATTGATCGTTCTTTTCCTGTCTTGCATCATCCTTCCACCAGGAGGGATCGTTGGCATACGCGAAATCGCGTTCTTTCTTCCGGTGATCGATGACGCTGTCGGGCACGCTGCGTAATACCAGCGGCGGCTCTTTCTCTTCGGTATCCTGTGCCGCAGCCGGCTGATCCTGGACCTTGACATCCTGAGAGGATACGTCTGAAGGACCGAGTTCTTCGTCGGCCGTATTCACGGAATCCGGCATGCTGGCCGTATGCCTTGCATGACGCTTCCCATGATGCTGCGCCGGACTTTGCAGGACAGCCAGCAGCAGGAGAAAGGACAAAAGGGACCTGCATTTAATATGTAGAGGATGTTGGTTCAAATCTGAGGGGGTAGATAAGGAAGTACCAGATAATGAAGGTTAACGAGCCGGCCAGTATCATAATGCTAAGCCAGACGGGCATTGAAGCATACCGGGTGACGAACCCTTCCAGAAAGGCGGCTACGATGAATATGGGCACCAGCCCGATCATCAGCTTTATGCCATCCTTTGCGCCCCGCTTCAGAGAATGAAGCCTCCGGTGCGTGCCCGGAAAAAGAATGCTGTTGCCCAGGATGAAACCCGCACCGCCCGCTATGATGATAGAGGAGATCTCGAGGGTGCCATGTATCCAGATGACAAGGACGGACTGCCAGCCCAATCCCTTTGTAAAAAAATAGTATTGGAATGCCCCCAGCATGACCCCGTTGAGGAACAGCTGCCATACCGTGCCGATGGAAAGGATAAAACCGCTGACAAATACCATAAAGGAAACCTTGATATTGTTCACGGCTATCCAGGTGAACATGTTCAGCTGGTTGTCATGTTTATATACGCCAAAAGGATCCCCCTTGGCGATATTCTCCTCCGTCATATCCATATAGCGGTCGCCCAGCACACCACGGACAAAGGTCTCGTCATGGGCTGCGGAAAAAGCGGCCAGCACGGCGAAAAGCGTAAAAACAAGAAAGGAATAGAAGATCTCCCGGTGATATTTCCTGACCACGGTGGGCAGCTCGGTCTTCCAGAAATTGAGGATACGGGAAACCCGCTCCTTTTTATTCCGATAGATCCCCAGGTATATCCTGGACGCCAGCCCATTGAGATATTGGGTCACTTTGCTGTGTGGATAAAAGGTTTTGGAGTAGCCCAGGTCGTTCACCAGCTCGGTAAACTGCCCCGCCATTTCATCCGGGTCAGTCGCAGGCTCATACTGATACTGCTTCCATTTATCAATATTTTTTTTAATAAAAAGTCCTTCTCGCACTTGGGAGGATTTAGCTTTATATTTACCGTTAAATATAGTAAGTTATTGCTGAATTATATGGCATTAGTAAAACTTGATACGGGGTTCAACATCGAGGTGGAGTTTGCCATCACACCGTTTCACAAACGCTTTTTTGCCTGGGTCATCGACTTCGTGGTCCTGGTGGCCTATTCCCTGCTGATGGGCAAGCTGCTCACCGGTGTGGACGCATCGGAGAACCTATGGATATTTGTATTGATCGGCCTGCCCCCCCTTTTCTATCATCTTATTTGCGAGGTGGCGCTCAATGGACAAAGCGTAGGAAAAAAAGCGATGTCCATCAAGGTCCTTACACAGGACGGAGGCCAGCCATCCCTGAGTCAGTATTTGATCCGCTGGATATTCCGGCTGGCCGATTTTCCCGTTTGGGTCCTGCCTGCCATCGCTTATGGCGCCCTTCCCTGGTGGTGCGCCATATTCCTTTTCAGTGGCATTGCCAGCGTGCTCTCCACCCCTCTGACCCAGCGCATCGGCGACCTTGCCGCCGGCACGATCATCATCGATACAAAAACACATACGTCCTGGGAAGACACCGTATTCACCGAGCTGGAAACAAATTATCAGCCCAGGTTCCCCCAGGTGATGCAGCTGACGGATAAGGACATCAACACGCTGAAAAGCATCATCGGCACCGTGCGAAAAAAAGGGGACTACGACCTTTCCATGCGGATTGCCGAACGGATCAAGTCGAAGCTCGGCATCCAAAGCGACCAGGATTCCCTGGATTTTCTTGAAACCCTCCTAAAGGATTACAATTACTATTCCACGCAATGATCAGCGGAATGCTGCGCCAATGACGGCAAAAATGATCCCAAGCCCCCAGAGACAAAGACAGATCACCATCAATATGCCTAAAAAACGATAGCAGGATTTCAGGTTCCTGAAGGATTGATTCAGCTGCACCTGGTCATTACCGGCGAGGGCCACCTGCATTTTCTTGGCAAAATTGAAAGTGTAGAGACAAGGAAAAAAGTACAGCAGGGCCAGAAGGATATACACGATGGATAATGCACCACCCATAGAGCCTGCCTGTCCTACCCCCATCGATGAGTACATGGTGCTGATGAGCGAGCCTGCAAAGAGACCCAATAGTACAAAAAGCCCGCAGCAGATAAAACCGACAATGGCAAGGAACTTTGCCCAGCGGGCTGCTTCCTTGAGATAGGTAGTGGATTCGTGATCGATCTGAAGTTCGAATAAGCTGGTGGTTGTGTTTGGTTCCATAAGAATTTTGTTTAATCGTTAGTAGGTAGCAAATTCCGCGGGCTGAAAGTAAAAAAAATAGTCAGGTATCCATAACGATCCTGACTATTTCCCGCTGCAATAGGGCAATATCTATATAAAAGACTGTCTAATAAGCAATTGCGAAAAGCACCCGCTGTTTGCTGGGCTTTCCCGTCAAAATGCACTTCCCTTCTTCGGCGGGATTGTCAAGGGGTATACAGCGAATAGTGGCCTTGGTCTTTTCCTTGATAGCCTCCTCTGTCTCCGGCGTACCGTCCCAATGGGCCGAGGCAAACCCGCCTTTTTCGTTCAGCACTTTTTCAAATTCCTCCCAGGTGTCGACCCTGGTGATATGCCCGTTACGATAAGCCAGCGCCTTGTCATACATCGCCTGCTGGATCTGCTCCAGCAAATTCTTTACATACACATCCAGTCCCTCCATCGGCACCGATGTCTTTTCCTTTGTATCCCGCCGGGCGATCTCCACCACCTGGTTGTCCAGGTCTCTCAGCCCCATCGCAATACGGACAGGCACACCCTTCATCTCATATTCCGCGAATTTCCATCCGGGACGGGCATTGTCGTTATCATCGTATTTTACCCTGACACCCGCAGCCTTTAGCTGAGCGGTCAGTTCCTTACCCTTGGCATCGAGCAGGTCTTTCTTCTCCTCCCCTTTATAGATAGGGACAATAACAGCCTGCAACGGCGCGATACGGGGAGGCAGCACCAATCCATCGTCATCGCTGTGGGCCATGACAAGCCCCCCGATAAGACGGGTGCTGACACCCCAGCTGGTAGCCCATACATAATCCAGCTGATTATCCTTGTCGGAAAATTTCACGTCAAAGGCCTTGGCAAAATTCTGACCCAAAAAATGGCTTGTACCGGCCTGAAGCGCCTTGCCGTCCTGCATAAGGGCTTCTATACAATAAGTATCCACGGCCCCTGCAAAACGCTC
>DASZVM010000036.1:0-9594 GCA_035547295.1 Puia sp.
TTGCGGGACCTTTCCTTCAATGCTTCCGCCACTTCGATGATATGTGTTGAGATAATGAACAGGCAGTCAGGGTATCCGGAAAACGCTTCCGTCACTGCCAGCGTGGCGTCATAGGCATCTTTCACATTGGTGCCCTTGAACAGCTCGTCGAATATCACCAGCAGGCGCCTGCCTGCGCTTACGTCTTCCGCTACCGCCTTCACCCTTCGCACCTCGGCATAGAAATGACTATAGCCCAGCTGCAGGTTGTCCGGCACGTTGATAGAAGTATAGATGCCGTCCATTACAGAGAACTCCATTGCGGAGGCTGCCACAGGGAAACCCATATGGGCCAGGTACAGCGCAATGCTGAAGGATTTCATAAAAGTGGACTTGCCCGCCATATTGGCGCCGGTGAGGAAAAGCACATTGCTGCCGGATCGCATGCTTACGGAATTGGATACCGCCTTTTCGATCCCCGGATGACGACAGTCCCGTATACGGATGCATCGGTCTCCCTTTGGAAGGGCCAAGGCATAAGAGAAACCTTTTGTCCTGGCGACGGCGGACACGGCTATATAGACATCCAGTTGATAGACCACCTGCAGTACGCCCTCCAGCTCCTTCTTCAGGACCAGGCGCAGCGTGTTGTCATACCGTACGATCTTCCGCAGCGGCAGCCGCCTGTTCCCCTGCTCTTTGGCAAGCCAATCCAGGGCGGGTGACGAAAGTATCTCTTTCACGGACCGAAGCTCTTTCCGGAAAGGGCTCTCCCATATCCCTTCTTCCAGGTGCGACAGGAAAACATCGAGCCTGTGAAGCAGCATCATAGTAGTATATAGTCCTTCCTCGAGGACGGGATACTCCTTGTCAAGCCCGGCGAAATGCATCAGCTTCTTTCGTACGGTATCCAGTCCTGTCATCAATGTCCCGCCGGCCGTCCCCGTCCCGAGATAGTTTTCCATAAGGGTGAACTCTTCTTTATTGAAAGGGAAGGCCGCTGCTTTTTCCCCAAACCACCTGAGGATACCGCTACGATGATTGATCGCGGCAGCATCTGTCAGCGGGTGGCGGAACATCTGCTCCAGCAGGCGCTCACCCCCTTCGGTTTGTACTTTGTCGAACAGGCCGAAAATGGCATTGCTTTTATATTTGCCCAGCAGGTTCAGGTCGTCCAGCGTTTGTTTGTCTGCGATAAAGCTCATAGGTCCGTGTGTTTTTTCCCATTCCGTAAGAGGTCCAGGATACCCTCGTTGTGAATAATGACCATTCCATGCCTGTCGGCGGAGATGCCCTGCTCCAGCCGGTGAGTATACACAGGTTTCTCTCCTTCCATGCGGGTAGGCAGATAGACGAAGTTGATATTCCGGCACCTTGCGGCCAGTGTTTCGGCCGCCTCGATGATATGGGTCGATACCACGAACATGCAGTTCGGCTTGCGTGCAAAGGCGGCAGTGACGGCTACTGTCGCCTCGTAGGCATCCTTTACGTTCGTCCCCCGGAAAAGCTCGTCGAAAATGATAAAAATGTTCCCGGACCTCTTCAGCTGCGCCGCCATTTTTTTCACGCGCAGCACTTCCGTATAAAAGTGACTGTACCCCATGTTCAGGTCGTCCGGCAGGTTGATCGTCGTAAGGAGGGCGTCGCATACCGAGAACACCATCTTTTCCGCCGGCACCGGGAAGCCTGTGTGGGCCAGGAACAGCGCGATCCCCAGGGATCTCATAAAAGTGGATTTGCCCGCCATGTTGGCGCCCGTAAGAAAAACGACATTGCTGTCCGGCGCCATGTACAGGCTGTTGGGCACCGGCTTGCTCAGCTGGGGATGATATACCCCGTCCAGCCGCAGGATATGCGCCTCCGCCTCCACCGCCTCCGGGAATGCAAAGCCCCGGTGCGCCGCCACCATGCCCACAGAGATGTATACGTCGAGGTAATAAATGTGCTGCAGTATCTTTTTCACCTGTTCCCGGTGCGCATATCTCAGCACCCTGTCATATTCCACCGCCCGGTCGTAACGCAGCTTTATGGGCAGGCTTTCCTCCCATGCCGTGTCCATGCCGGGGATATGCATAAGCGCTTCCATTTCCCGGGCAGCTTCATCGTAGGGTGCTGCGCCCTGCCCGCGGACCTCCTGCAAAAAAGGTCTCAGCTTTATAAATATTTCGATGAGGGCCGCGATCCCTTTGAACACCAGCTGGTGTTCCGCGTCCGACCCGATGAGATGATCGAATTTCCTCCGCAGGGTATTGTCCTCAAGGGAAAGCCTGCTCCTTTCATCCGTGTCGGAAAGGTATTGCTCCGCCGCATCGAACAGGTCACCTTTGAAAGGAAAGGCAGTCGCCCTTTCCCTGAAATACTTTATAATGCCGCTACGCCGGTTGATAGCGGCTGCATCGGACAGGGGATAACGGAACAGTTGTTCCAGGACCTCCGCTCCGCCACGTGTGTGCGTATGGTTGAAGATCGTGTATATGGAATCCCTGTTTCGCCGCCCGAAGATGTTCAGGTCGTCCAGCGTCTGCTTGTCGATGGTTAAACTCATGGCTTACAGTTCGGTTATCTTCTTTTCCTGCGTATCCATATAAAAAGTCCGCAAAGCATCAATGCGAATGGGAAGACCCATTTTAGCCCGGCTTTGGATATGGCCCAGCTGGTTTTGCCCAGCCGAAGGCTGTTGTCCGGCGCCTGGGGCCGGCGCATGTCGATGGGCAGCTCTTCATTCGTCAGCCAGGCGAACATGCCGCTGATGAGATCGAAATTGGCCGCCAGCACGTCTTTCCTGCTCTTCATCAGCTCCCCGTTGCTCAGGCAGTCCGCATCGCCGAGGACGAAGATCCGCTGCTCTTTGTCATTGACCTTCCTGGACAAGGCGACCACCGCGGGATAGGGCTTCTCCGCCTCTCCCGCCGTCGGGTTCAGCCTGGCCGTATCGTCGATGAAATTGGTGGTCTCCAGCTCGTTCCATCCGCCCGTGCTATCGCTGGAAAAAACAGTAGTCGCCCTGAAGCCATTAACGGGAGAGACGGATAGCCCCACTGCCGTCGACAGGGGCAGCAGCCCGTCGTTCCGGCGGATATTCCTGAAGTGATAGGAAAGCTTTCCCGCGGCCGGCGCCGGTGACAGCAGCAGCAGGTCCTGCTGGAACTTTTTAGTGGGCTTTACCAATCTCCCCGGAAGGAACTGTACGCCCAGCTGCTCTGCCAGCGGGTTCATATATGCCTGGCATCCCGGCTCGCCCGCAAGGATGAGGTTACCGCCTTTTGCGATATAATTGTTGAGGCGGGCCAGTTCTTCGGGCGTCAACGGCTTCCTCGCTTCGGCGATCAGCAGTATCTGTATATTGTCCGGGATATCTTTGTCCAGCGTCACGTCCTGGAAATCGAAGCCCTGGTTGATCAGCGCAAAACGGAAGGTCTTTTCCTGCGCAAACATATTGTATCCCCTGTCTTCCTCCGCATCGCTTCTCCGCTCACCTTGCCCCGTCAGGAAGCCGACGGTCGGCAGGTGGTCCATGACAAGGCGCTTGAATGCCGCCGTGATCTCCGTTTCCGAAGGCAGGCGCTGCATATCGTCAAAGACACGGAGGAAGGTCTCTTTCCCGTTGTCCCGCCGCAGGCTGCGGACAAAACGAAAGCGTTCCGGCTCCAGGTTTACGTCCTTACGGACAGCCCTATAGCTATCGATATCGAACCGCCAGTCATACAGCTTCGTAAGCGTGTCGATCAATTGGTCCCCGTTCAGCGTGGGGTATTGTTTCAGCAGCTCCTTATTCTCCGTCTTTTGATAATAATACTCGTACTTCAGCCTGATCTCCGGCTTGAAACGCAGGTATTGCGCAAACCTGTCGACATCGGTCTTGTAGGACGCCGGCAAGGCGATCCAGTAATTCTCGTCCAGCATGTTGGTATAGGTCGTAATGGTCAGCCCGTCCTTCAGGTGGCTGAGCACTTCCTGGCTGCTTTTGGTCAGGGTATTGGCCTTCGTGCGAGTGGCGTCATAGTAAGCCATCAGCTTTGGTTTTGCGCTGAAATAGCCCAGCAGCATCGCAATGCAGGACACACCCGCATATCGTGCAAAGGCGACGAACCAGGGCTTTTTCTGCCGGCCGCTCTGCATTTTGATGACCGTAAAACTGAGGAAAAGGCCGATCACGATGAGGAAATACAGGAGGTCCTCGCTGGTTATCATTCCCGAAATAAAAGTATCGGCCCGTCCCGAGATAGCCAGCCAATAGGTGATATCCCGTACAAAGGCGATCTCCTGGCCTACGTCCTTCACATAGCTCAACAAGGCGAAGATGCCCAGCGTCCCCATGGCCGACACCACGGTATAGGAGGTCAGCGAGGACATGAAAAGTCCGATGGCCGCATAAGCGCAGGTCAGAAGGAAAAGGCCCAGCAGCCCTGTAAGGATCAGCGCCACATCCGCCATCCTGATCGCGGCGGCCGCGTAGATCCCGAATATCGCAAGGGCGCCTGTCAGCACCAGCGTATAGATCACCAGGGCGAGATATTTGCCGAAAACTATCTGCCGGCTGGTCAGCGGTGAAGAGTATAGCAACTTGATGGAGCCGCTGCTGAATTCCCGGCTCATGACCCCCATCGTCAGCAAGGGGATATACAGGAAGAGGTACTGCTGGACAATGGTAAAAGTGCCCTGCAGGGTCCCGAATGTAACAAAGGTGGCGCTCCATAGCTTCCACCCGATGAGCTGCCTTCTTACCATTCCGTCCAGGTTATGGGTGAACACCATAGCGGCCTGAAATGTAAAAATGACGAGGATAAGCCAGGCGATCGGCGAGAAGAAAAGGGTTTTGAGCTCTGTCTTGGCAATCTTATATATGGTTTTCATCCGTCGGTTTTTAGGAAGGCTTTTTTTTCGATAGTTCTGAAAATACGTTTTCAAGGGAGACTTTCTCCAGGGATATCTCTATCAGGCGCCATTTATGCTGCACGCTGGCTTCCACCAGCCGCTCCATCGTCTCGTGCGGATCGGTGTATTGGACCCTGTACCTGACGGCGTCCAGTTGCTCGACGTGCAGGACGCCCGGTATCTTTTGGACCTCTTCCGGGGAGGGCGCCGCGATCATCGACACCATCAGCGTATCGGGCATGATATAGCTGTCGAATTCTTCAATGCTTCCGGAGAATGCCACCGTTCCCTCGTTCATCATCCAGATGTTGTCGCAAAGCGCTTGTACTTCCTGCAGGATATGCGTGGAAAGGACGACCGTCCTTTCTTCGGCGATCTCCCTGATCAGGTTCCTCACTTCCAGTATCTGGTTGGGGTCCAGTCCGTTGGTGGGTTCGTCCATGATGACGAACCCCGGCTTATGGATGATGGCCTGCGCTATGCCCACGCGCTGCTGGTAGCCGCCGGACAGATTGCGTATCAGCCGTTTGCTGAAATGGCTGACGCCGCATTTTTCCATGACCTCGTCTACGGCTCCCTTTACTTTCCTGTCTTCCATCAGCCGCATGTTGGCGCTGTGGGTCAGGAACTCTTCCACCGTAAGGTCCATCAGCAGGGGAGGTTTCTGAGGTAAAAAGCCGATGTGTTTCTTGGCTTCCACGGGGTTCAGGCGCATATTGATCCCCTTGATATAGACTTCTCCCCGGGTGGGCTTCAGGACGCCGCATATAATGTTCATCGTCGTCGACTTGCCTGCGCCGTTAGCTCCCAGCAAACCGTATATGCCCTTTTCCGTCAGCTCGAAATTGATGTTCCTGACGGCCCATTGGACGTTGTACCTATGGGAAAGATCTTCTACTTTAACGATTGATCCGCTCATGATTTTTGTTTTCTTCCGTAATGAATGGCTGACATAGTTTACGTTCCCGGATAGCGTCTGAATACATAGTCATAATACGAACCCCATTTCCAGCTGAGATCGATGATCGTGCCGATGTTCGGCGACTGGTACAGGATGCCCGTGGCCCCGGGATCGGCTTCTCCCAGTATGGCGTTATTCAGGCTGCAGACATAAAAGATACCGTTGTCTAGGGCCACGCCCAGTTCGCCGGAATTTGCATCGGTGGTCATGCTGATGACCTTGCCGGCTCCGAAGTCGTGATAGAGGGTTACCCGTTTGGTGTTGACATCGTAGAAATAGAGCTTGCTGCCTTCTCCGAAGAACAGGTAGGAGGAGTTGCGGACCCTGTAATACACCGTGTTGTCGCTGACGAAACCATTACCTGCAAAGACTTCCTGGTGCTGCGCGCTCACACCCAGCGCCGTATAGTTCATGCTGAGGGAGTATGTCTGATACAGATACTGTCCTGTGGCGTTGTCCTTGATGATGTTCATAAAAGAGGAGGCATTGGCGTAATCGCTGCAATATTTCAGGGTATAGCCCGTCATATTGTTCAGGTCTACGAACCCTGGCGGAGGAGGGTCCGTATTGGTCAGGTACATTTTGCCTCCCACGCGGTAGTCAGACCCTGTGGTGGTGAACAGGCCGATGAACCGGTGGTTCAGGTCGTCGTAGACATACACGAACTGGGAGTAATCGATGCTTTCGTCGACTATGCGGCCGATGTGGGCGCCGCCGCCTTCGAAGTAAATGGGAATATCGATGTATGTCCCGTCGTGGATCCCGCCCATTGTTTTCTCATTCTTCTTCCAATACATATTCCCGTCGTTGCACAGGACAAAGTTGGTCGGGCCGCCGTCCACAAAATCCGCCGCCCCAGCGCCATTTGGAAAAGCCTGGCCCGGGAATTCGCTGCTTAGCTTTATTACCTTGGAGAAATCGGTGCCATTCAGGAAGGTGGTGGCGTTGTCCTGCATTATCAGCACCTGGTCGAGCGTGTAATCCGGCCAGCACTTGGTGGCCAGCTTCACCGGTCCTGTTCCAAGTGCATCGTTGGGGAACAATTTTGCATACACATCGGGAAAGTATTTGTATGTATAATGCGTTACATTATTGGCGTCCACCGTCGCATCCCGCCTGATAAAGGTCAGTCCCGATCGCCCGTTGTTATTGGTCAGCAGCAGGTAGCCCGCCCGGTAAGCGGAGATCACCTGTATCTGCATAGGCTGCCGGGAAACGATCCCCGTGGCCTTTTCTTTCATGTAGAGATAGATCATGACATACCCGGGGATATCCGGCGTGTAGGCCAGGTTCCGTTGGTTGGAGACCACGGAGTCCAGCTGTCTCCATTCATAATCGAACGCCGTCGTATCCCTGTCCGGGTATTTCCATTTAATAACAGGTGAAACGCGGAACGTATCGCCCAGGATGACGGGCGGTACGGTGGGCATGGTAATGGAAACCACCTGATTGTAATCTATGAGCTTGTAATTTCCTTTGTCTTTGTAACATGCCTGGAGCAGGCAAAGCAGACATGCTCCGGCGATGAATATTTTTAAGTGCCGCATACTAAACGTTTTAATTATTTTATTATCCGCCGATAAGCGCGACGGTCATTTCCGTGCCATTGTCCTCATACACCGTCCTTCCGGCATCTTTCTCCTTCAGCAGGTAGTTCTTGAACAGGATGGTATAATATCTCAGCTGGCTGTCGTCATTCTCATCGAGGTCGGACATGCCTGTCACCTGGATAAAAAGCTTGTACTTCTTATCGGAATAATCTCCCAGGTATGAGTCCGTCACATCATCGTCCCACCAGTCGGGTTTTGCGATCACGTTCGATAAGTAGAGGATGGATATGGCATAATCGGCCTGGCCGACGCCGAGATCTCCGGTGGCCGCTATCTTAAGCACCAGTCTCACCGGCTTTACGGCGAGGTCGGGTGTCTTTTTTACCGTGATCCAGGCTGTGTCGGCGATATGGCCGGCTTTCAAAGTGAACGTGGACGGCACCGAATAGTTGGCTTCCGCGGCGCTGGTAAGCTCTTTAACGACCTCGATCTTAAAGGTCCTGTCCTTGTCTTCGGGGCGTCCTACCAGCTCGACGGGCATCGGCGTCTGCGCCTCGTCCTTGTCAGGCAGCGCCAGGAATGAAAAAAGGGAAGAGTCGACATAGCTTTTGGAGAATTGTATATAGGAGTCGCCGCTGTATAGCTTTATGTTGTCCTTTTTGCAGGCCGCCGCCGTCAACAGCGCCAGGACCGGCAAATAGTAAAAACGTGATCTTTTCATATCATTAATTTTGTAACTGATAAGCTGTTTCGCTCAATGGAAGGGGGGCATACCAATCGGCCGGGTTCATCACACGGTCCACGTCCCCATTGAAAATGTTCCGGTTCAACCGTTTGAACATAAAGAAGGTCTGTCCTTCCGTCAGCGTTTCGCGGACGATGTCGTTCACCAGGGCGTTCATGAGGTCATTGGCGCCGATGGTGGAAGATATCTTCGTCTTTGCCCCGCGGTTGATCCGTACGGTATTCAAGAGGTTCACCGCATCGGGTATATTCCCTTTATGGATCTGGCATTCGATCATGATATGGAACATTTCCGAGATCCGTATGACAGGCAGCAGCGGTCCCTGGTTTTGCGTCACCTGCTGGGCGTCGTAGGAGCTGCCCCTGGGTCTCGACCAGGTGAGGTAACGGTTATCGCCATACCGGTTGAACCAGCCCACCAGGCGGTAGTCGTCCAGGTCCGCGCCGAAGAGCTTGTTCATATAATTGCTGTTCATCGTCATGAAAAAGTTGCCTGTCTGCAGGAGCGCGTCCCAATTGTCGTAGTTCTTGTTATTGGAGAAACAGAGCAGTATCTCATCCGGCCGTTTGGTATAGATGTAATCAGGGTCCGATATCAGTCCCTGGTAGATAGAGCTCATCCAGGGGAACCAGCCCTTTTGGTTGTAGGTATATATGATCTTTGCGTTGTTATAGGCGTTGTCATAGTCGCCTTTGTAGATATATATCCTGGCAAGCAGGGCGGTGGCGGCGAAATAGTTCATGCGTTCCGCGCGATAATTGAAAAAATCGCCTTGCGGCAGGTTGCCTGGGGCAGATGCATTCCTGATCCTGTTGGAGGCATAGCGCATGGTATTCCTCAGATAAAGGGTATCGATGACGCCAAGCATGCTTTGGGCCTTCGTCATATCCCCGATGATCTTATCCAGGATGGCGCCCATCTTCCCGGGAGCTGGCTGGTACTCGGGATATGCAGTGACATAAGGGATGGTGGAACCCGTGTATCCCGTTGACGGCGCCGGGCTGAAGATGCGCAGCAGGTCGAAGTGGATCAGGGCCCTGATGCCGTACATCTCTCCCAGGATCATGTTCTTTTCGTTGCTTTTTTGCGCGAAAAAGCCGGTATCCTTTTTCTCTACCTCCTGGATGATGTTGTTGCAGTTTGCAAGCGCATTGAACGCCCTTTGCCAGATCTTCTCGGTATACCCCTGGGTAGTGGCAGCCTGCCAGTTGAACTGTGCCGCGTCCCGCTGGTCATACGGCAGGCTGTAGAATTCATAGTTGTACCCAAGGGCGCTGATGAAATCCCAGGAAAGGTTCTGACCGTACAGGTCAGTCGTAGACAGTATTTTATAAACGCCATTGACGGCAATGCGGACGCCGTCCCCGTCCTTGAACATCTCCTCCTGCAATACCTGGTTGCTGGCATGTACGTCCAGGAATTTTTTACAGGATATATTCAGCAGCAGGGAAAAACATACGGTCACCCAAAGTTTTGTCGCCTTC
>DASZVM010000037.1:0-5740 GCA_035547295.1 Puia sp.
TCGGCGACGAGATCCATATCCACCTGGCAAAGCACATTCCCCCAAAGAGCTCACGCTGTACATGCCCCGGACGCATCCGGACGACATCATCGGCCGCGAGACGGACCTGTCCCGCCTGTATGATCTCCTGCGGGTGGAGAAAAGGGTCGTGGTGGTCAACGGCCTGGGCGGCAGCTATATGAACAGCTAGATAAACTTTAACACCTCCGCCCCAATAGCTTGGGTCCCAAGTATCTTGTCAGCAGGCGTCTGCGCATCCGCGATATCCTTTGTCCGCCAGCCGGCCTTCAGCACTTTATCCACAGCACCGATGACCGCCCCGGACTCCGTCTTCATGCCAAAGGAAATATCCAGCAGCAAGGCGGCCGACAGGATGGATGCCAAAGGATTGGCTACACCTTTTCCCGTAATGTCATGCGCGGAGCCATGGATGGGTTCATAAACCCCTGTGCCGTCGCCGACAGAAGCGGAGGCCAGCATCCCCATGGAACCCGCGATCTGGGAAGCCTCGTCCGTGAGGATATCGCCAAAAAGATTGGCTGTGACCACTACGTCAAAACGACGGGGATCTTTTATCAGCAGCATCGCCGTGGCATCCACAAACTGATGTTCGACCTCAACGTCAGGATAATCCCCGGCCACTTTCTGTATCACTTCCCTCCACAGCCGGGAGGTCTCTATCACATTGGCCTTGTCCACCGAGCACAGCTTCTTGCGGCGGGTACGCGCCGCCTCGAAAGCCTTACGGGCGATGCGCTCTACTTCGTACCGGCTGTATTCGGCTACGTCAAATGCCGTATCCCCATTGTTCTTACGGCCTTTCTCACCAAAATAGATGTCGCCGGTAAGCTCGCGGAAAAAGAGGATATCCGCGCCTTTCAGAATTTCCGGCTTGATGCTGCTGGCACCCAGCAGTTCATCGAATAATTTGATGGGGCGGAGATTGGCATAAAGCCCCAGCTCCTTCCGCATCTTCAGCAGACCCTGTTCCGGACGGACCTTCGCGGAGGGGTCATTGTCATATTTCGGATGACCCACCGCGCCGAACAGGACAGCATCCGACCTGCGCATCTTCTCCAGCGACTCGTCAGGCAGCGGATTGCCCGTAGCCTCGATAGCCACATGCCCGATCAGCGCTTCGTCATAGGTAAACGTATGCCCGAACTTCGTGGCTATCTTATCAAGTACCTTCTTGCCGACTGCGGTTACTTCCTGTCCTATTCCGTCTCCCGGAACGATCAATATATGCTTCTTTGCCATTCGATGAATTTATTAAGCTTAAATTAAGTTCAGCATTTTCTGGGTAGCCTTGATGGCGGAGACAGTCTGATCGCTGTCCAGTCCCCTTGTCTTGAATTCCCTGTTATTGGCGGTCCAGGTGATCACGGTCTCGCAAAGCGCGTCCGTTTTGCCACCCGGCGGGATACGTACGGTATAATCCGCCAGCGCAGGCAGGTCCTGCTTTTGTTTTTTATACACCTTCTTCAACGCATTCATAAAGGCGTCGTATTGGCCGTCACCCTGGGCATGCTCCTCGAATACTTCCCCATCGATGGAGACTTTCACCGTGACGGATGGATGAAGGCTCTTGGAATGCGTGAGCACGTAATTCTCTATTTTCACCTTTTCATGGATAGCCTTGCTGTCAAGGATATCCGAAATGATATAAGGCAGGTCTGCCTGTGTCACCACCTCTTTCCGGTCGCCCAATTCAATGATACGCTGGGTTACCAGCTTCAGGTCCGATTCGGACAGCTGTATGCCCAGCTGCGCCAGGTTGTTCTCGATATTGGCTTTGCCGCTGGTCTTGCCCAGGGCATATTTGCGCTGACGTCCAAAACGCTCGGGCATCAGATCGCTGAAATAGAGCTTGTTCTTTTTATCCCCGTCTGCATGGATGCCCGCCGTCTGGGTAAATACGTTCTCTCCTACCACAGGCTTGTTGGACGGGATACGCACCCCGGAGAATGTCTCCACCAGCTTGCTCACCTTGTATAAGGAGGCTTCGTCCACCGACGTCTTTACAGAAGGAAGGAAATCATTCAGTACCGCGACAGCGCTGGCCAACGGCGCATTCCCTGCCCTCTCCCCCATACCGTTGACGGTAAGGTGAATGCCGTGAGCCCCTGCTTTTACACCTTCCAGCACATTGGCCGTACCCAGGTCATAGTCATTGTGGGCATGAAAGTCAAAATGAATACCCGGGTAACGCTGTACGATCTCAGAAATATATTCGGTTACCTCCGAAGGGATGAGGATGCCAAGCGTATCCGGCAGCATCACCCTTTTGACAGGCAGCCCTTTCAAAAAATCCAGGTATTGGTACACATATTCCCTGGAATGACGCATGCCATTGCTCCAGTCCTCCAGGTATACGTTGCAGTCCAGTCCCTTCTTCTTGCCCAGGGCGACTACAGCCGCCACCTCTTCAAAATGCTGTTCGGGTTTCTTCTTCAGCTGGTGCGTCAGATGATTCAACGAGCCCTTGGTGAGCAGGTTCATCACCCTGGCGCCTGCCTGCTGCATCCATTTTACGGAAACATCCCCATCCACAAAGGTCAGCACTTCTATCCTGTGGAGGAGATCAGCCTCTTTTGCCCATTGGGTGATGGCCTTTACGGCGGCCAGCTCGCCCTCCGACACACGGGCCGATGCGATCTCGATCCTGTCGACCTTCAATTCCGTGAGTAAAAGCTGGGCGATCGTCAGCTTCTCCGAAGGCGAGAAAGAGACACCACTGGTCTGCTCGCCATCCCGGAGGGTGGTATCCATTATTTCAATGTAGCGCGGGGAAGGGGACATGTCTGTAAACGTATTTAATAGATGCTCTTTTCGGCAAAAGCACCGATATCCTCCTTCATGGACTGCAGATAGTCGATGTCGTCATACCCGTTCATGAGGTTGTGCTTCTTATAGCTGTTGATCTCAAACGGTTCGCGTTCTCCCGTGGCCAGGATCGTGATGGTCTGGTCAGGCAGGTTCACTTCCAGCTCGGTATTCGGGTCGGCCTCGATGGCGCGGAAGACCTTGTCCAGAAAAGCGGGGCTTACCTGGACGGGCAGGATGCCGATGTTGAGAGAGTTATTTTTAAAGATGTCGGCGAAAAAGCTGGACACCACGCAGCGAAAGCCATAATCATAGATGGCCCATGCGGCATGCTCACGGCTGCTGCCGCTGCCGAAGTTCTTGCCCCCTACCAGGATCTTTCCCTTGTAAATAGGGTTATTCAATACAAAATCCTTTTTGGGCGTATTATCTCCATTGTAACGCCAGTCGCGAAAAAGGTTATCGCCAAAACCTTTGCGTTCAGTGGCCTTTAGAAACCGGGCAGGGATGATCTGGTCCGTGTCCACGTTCTCGATGGGCATGGGGACAGCTGTGCTCTTTAATACAGTGAATTTATCGTAAGCCATAATTTGAATTTTAATCTGCCATCAATGTTCTCGGGTCCATCACCACACCTGTCACGGCTGCGGCGGCAGCCACCAGGGGACTCGCCAGCATCGTCCTCGCGCCGGGGCCCTGTCTTCCTTCGAAGTTCCGGTTGCTGGTGCTCACCGCATATTTACCGGCCGGGATCTTGTCGTCATTCATGGCCAGGCAGGCGCTGCAGCCGGGCTGACGCAGCTGGAAACCCGCTGCCGTCAATATATCCAGTATGCCTTCCTCCCTGATCTGCTGTTCGACGATATGACTGCCGGGAACGATCCAGGCTGTGACATGGTCCGCCTTCTTACGGTTCTTTACGATCGATGCAAAAGCGCGGAAGTCCTCGATACGCCCATTGGTACAGCTGCCGATGAACACATAATCCACCTTTTTGCCCAGCATCGCCTCGTCCTCATGAAAACCCATATAGTCCAGGGATTTTTCATAGCTCGCCTTGCTGCCGCCGGCCGCCTGCGCCAGAGGGATATGTTGGGTGATACCCATCCCCATCCCGGGATTGGTGCCATAAGTGATCATGGGCTCTATATCCGCTGCCTGGAAATGATGCTCCAGGTCAAACACAGCATCTTCATCCGTCTTCAAAGTCTTCCAGTATGCAAGGTCCTTGTCCCAGTCGGCTCCCCTGGGCGCTTTGTCCCGGCCCTTTATATACCTGAAAGTGGTTTCGTCCGGGGCGATCATACCGCCACGGGCGCCCATCTCGATGCTCATATTACAAACGGTCATACGACCTTCCATGCTCATATTCTCAAACACCTCACCTGCAAATTCCACAAAATAACCCGTGGCTCCTGCCGCCGTCAGCTTCGAAATGATAAAGAGCACCACATCTTTTGGAGTAATGCCCTTACCCAACTGCCCGTTGACCTTTATCCGCATTTTCTTCGGCTTGGGCTGCATGATACATTGGGAAGAAAGCACCATTTCCACTTCAGAAGTACCGATGCCAAAGGCAATCGCGCCAAAAGCCCCATGGGTGGAAGTATGAGAGTCCCCGCAGACGATGGTCATGCCCGGCAGCGTAATGCCGTTTTCCGGACCGACGACATGCACGATGCCGTTCTTCGGATTGCCCAGTCCCCAGTGAGAGATGCCGTACTTCGCGGCATTCACTTCCAATGCCTTCAGCTGATTGGCGGACAAGGGGTCCTGCACAGGAAGGTGCTGATTGATGGTGGGCGTATTGTGGTCAGCCGTGGCAAATGTCTTTGCCGGGAACATCACTTTCAGATGCCGTTGCTCCAGCCCCAGAAAGGCCACCGGACTGGTAACTTCATGGATAAAATGGCGATCGATAAAAAGTACATCGGGACCATCCTTGATCTTTCTGACCACATGGGAGTCCCACACTTTGTCAAATAATGTAGCTGGTGTATGGCTCATTTTCCAGAATTTAAAGAAGTTGCAAAATTCTTAAAAAACATCCATATAATAAGGTTTTTTACTGGATTTCTTCAAAACAGATCAGTGAATCTCCTGCCAGGCAGCAGAACCATTGGCGGGAGCCTGTAAAGGTACGCTGTTTACATTATATGACGTGCGCAATATGACGTATCGACATGATACGCCCGGAAGAGCGTTGTCGTTTTATATTACGGTCAATTGCGTATCCCGGTAGGGCTGCAGCAGCGAGTCATCGGGGGACAGCTCAGTAAAAAGGTAGTGGATCAGCTGGATGTCACAGATCTTTATCCGCTGGACGGTATTCAGCTTTTCAGCGATGGTCACCACCGCCGTCTTTTTGGAGCTGCGGATCATTGCCTTTATCACCTGTACCACTTCCCAGTCGGAGTCCGTAAGACCGTCCTTCACGGAAAAGGCATTCGCCCCGATGACACAAAGGTCCACCCGTATGTCCGCCAGTTGATTGATCACTCCCGCGCCCGTGTGCAAATGGGAATCCCTGGTCAGCCTGCCCCCGATGGTCATCACCTCCAGCTGCGGATGCTGCGCAAGCGTAAATGCCGTCTGCGGGCTCAGACAAAAAAAAGTGGCATGCAGATGATCCGGTATCTTTTTAGCGATCTCGGTAATCGTAGTCCCTCCTTCTACAAGAATGGACATATTATCCTTAAACAAGGGCATGACCTTGCCGGCGATCACCTGTTTGGCCGCCTGGGCATAGACTTCATGCTGACCTTCAAAAGGATGATGAAAAGCCTTGTTCATGGCCCCGCCATGCACTTTTACGATCAGCCCCTCTTCTGCCAGCTCCCGGAGATCCCGCCGGATCGTATCCTCGGACACCTGCAGGACAGCGCTCAGATCCGCGGATAATACCTTGTTATGG
>DASZVM010000038.1:0-3104 GCA_035547295.1 Puia sp.
AAAGGTCTTTGAGCTCTACAGTCATGCGCTCCCTGGAATGACGCGATACATTTGCGTATGATACCACCTATCGAGCTGCAACGGGAAGAATTCAAGGCGGTCGGCCATTGGCTGATAGACATGATCGCCGACCACACGGGCAACATCGGCAGGCGGCCCGTTACCACGGCCAAGACGGCCGGAGAGCTGCAACAGCTGTTGAATGCGCCCTCCCTTCCCGGGGAAGGCACACCGGCTGCTGAGATATTCTCAAGGATCGCTCCATTGTTATTTGATCATTCCCTCCTGAACGGACATCCCAAATTCATGGGATATATTACGTCCTCCGCTGCTCCGTCAGGTGCGCTGGCAGACCTGCTGGCCGCCGCCGTCAATCCGAACGTCGGGGCGCAGATACTTAGTCCCGTCGCCACGGAGATTGAAAAATGTACGATAAAATGGCTGGCGGAATTCATCGGTGTGGATGCCGGCTACGACGGTCTGCTGGTCAGCGGGGGCAACATGGCCAATTTCACGGCGTTCCTGGCTGCCAGGACGGCAAAAGCAAAAAACGCTATCAAAGAGGAAGGCCTCGACAATACCGCGGGACGAATGCTGATCTATTGCTCGCAAAACACCCACACCTGGATAGAAAAAGCTGCCGCCCTGTTTGGTCATGGCACCCGTGCTATCCGTTGGATCCCCACGGATATCTTTGACAGGATGGATACGAGCCTCCTGGAAAAGGCTGTAAAAGAGGACTTGCTTGCCGGTCACCAGCCTTTTATGGTTGTAGGCACGGCAGGGGATGTGAGTTCGGGAGCGGTAGATGACCTTCGCTCCATTGCCGCTGTCTGTAAGACCTACGACCTGTGGTTCCACATCGACGGTGCTTACGGCATGCCTGCGGCGGCCCTTCCCAGCCAGCGGAGGGTCTTTGATGGTATGAAACAGGCGGACTCCATCGCCCTCGACCCCCACAAATGGCTGTACTGTCCCCTGGAAGCAGGTTGCACGCTGGTGAAAAACCCGCGACATTTAACAGATACGTTCAGCAGCCACCCTGCCTATTACAATTTTAATAGCGGAGAGGTCCATAATTTCTATGAACACGGCCTCCAGAACTCACGTGGCTTCCGGGCGCTAAAGGTATTCATCGCCCTGATGCAGGTGGGCAGGACGGGCTATATAAGAATGATCAACAAGAATATCCAGCTGTCGAGGCTCTTATTCGAATTGGCGGAGAAACATCCGCAGCTGGAGGCGGTGACGCAGCATTTGAGCATCACGACATTGAGATATGTACCGGATGACGCGGCCGGCGACGAAGCCTACCTGGACAAGCTGAATGAAGCATTGCTGAATAAGCTGCAGCAAGGCGGGAAGGTCTTTTTGTCCAATGCGGTTATCCACAAGAAATATTGTCTGCGGTCCTGCATTGTAAATTTCAGGACCTCGAAAAAAGATATAGAGGAAACGATGGAGATCATCGTAAAAGAAGGGGAGAGAACACACAGGGGGCTATCCGTTGCCGTTTAGCGCCGCCTTCACCATCTCCCTGTTCTGTCTTGAAATGGGGATCTTTGTCCCGTCTGCCAGCAGCAACACACCCCCATCTTCCCGCAGATAGCTTTTTACACTCTCGGAATTTACCAGGTGCGATTGATGGGTACGGATAAACCGGTGGGGCTGCAGGATCTCCGACACTTCTTTTAAGGTCCTGCATACGAGGACCTTCTCCCCATTATACAGATGGAATTGGGTGTAATTGTTGGAGGATTCGCATCTGAGGATGTCGGCGATCTTTACGTACATGGTTTCCTGGAGGGTAGGCAGCGCGATCCTGGCCGTGGACTTTTGCTCTGTCCTGATATATTCCATCAGGTGCTCGATCCGGTGGTTTTGCTGACGGCCGGAGATCTTTTCCCGTGCCTTTTCAACGGCCAGCCTCAGCTCGTTTATATCGATGGGTTTTAAAAGGTAATCCAGCGCCGATACTTTTATCGCCTGCAACGCATATTTATCATAGGCCGTAATAAAGACGATCTCGAAATTGATAGAGGACAGCCCCTTTAGCATGTCAAACCCGGACTGACCGGGCATCTGGATATCCAGGAATACCAGCTCGGGATGGTGCTGTGCGATGACCGACAATCCTTCGGCCGCACTTGACGCGGTTGCCACTACGTCCACGGCAGGACAATATTTCTTCAGGATGATCTGTAGATTCTCTACATTATTCGGCTCGTCGTCGATGATGATGCTCCGTATGGTCATATGGTCAAAATTAAGCCATCCAGCTCGTAAGCCTTATAACAACTGTAGTCCCTTCAACCCCCGGCACAATATCCAGGGAGGACGGCTGCTCCTTGTATACCTTGTTCAGCAGCTGGATGCGCTCCTCGCTGAGCTTGATGCCAAAGGTGGATGGTTTGCCGGCAATATCCTCTTTGTCAAACCCCTTTCCATTATCTCTCACCTTAAGGACAAGGTCTTTATCGTCCTTATCTATCCATATGCTCACCATCCCCCGTCCCTGAAGAGGTGCAACCCCGTGCTTTACGGCATTCTCTATAAACGGCTGCAGCAGCATGGACGGCACTTCCGTATTGGCGATATTGATATTCCCGTCCACCCTGATGTCGTATTGGAACCCAAACCGCAGCTGTTCCATTTGGAGATAGTCTTCCAGTATCTTCAGCTCGTCTTCCAGGCTGATGAGCTCCTGGTTGCTGCTGTCCAGGACGGTCCGGGTAAGATCGGCAAATTTTGCCAGGTAATGATTGGCGGCCCTGGTATCGTTCTTGTTCATAAGGTTTTGGATAGAGGTGAGGGCGTTGAACATAAAATGCGGGTTCAGCTGTGACCGCACCGACTTCAGCTGCAGATCGATGGTTTGTCTTGCCTGGGCCGACCTGGCCAGCCTGAGCTTATTATTTCGCCGGTAGCCCCAAAACAGCAAAGCAACACCTCCCAGTGTTGCTCCCAGATACGGTAAGGTCTGTTTTACAGATACTCTTTTATCCAATACAGGCGGTGGTTGCACTTCAAAGGGAATGCGCAGCATTTGATCTTCCGGCCAGGACCCCAGCTCGTACGGAGGCTGGATAATGATCTCATATTTC
>DASZVM010000039.1:0-1940 GCA_035547295.1 Puia sp.
AGGATTGCGGGTGGATACGACTGCACGTTTAAGCATTCTCCAGGGATGCCGGGTCTATTTACATGCGGATGCGCCATTGCTGGTGGATGGGACCCTGGAAGTATCAGGCAGCAAGGACACCGGCAGCCGTGTAGTCTTTCAAAGCGACAGGCTGGATGATCCTTACCGTGATTTCCCCGGCAGCTGGCCAGGTATTTATTTCAGACAGACCAGTAAGGCGAATAAACTGCAATATGCCGTCATAAAAAATGCTTATCAGGCTGTCGTGGTAGCCGGTCCATCCACGGGAAGCTTCCCTCAGCTGTCGATGGAGCAATGTATCATCGATAACAGCTATGATGCGGGGATACTGGGAGCAGGCGGCTCCATACTGTCGTCCAACTGTCTGATCAGCAATTGCGGTAAGAATATCGTACTGGGCTATGGTGGGCATTATCAATTCCTCCATTGCACGGCGGCCAGCTTCTCCAACGACCTTATCACGCATGCACAGCCTGTATTATCCGTCAGCAATTATGTATTGCAGGGAAGCGGCGTATTAACAAACGATCTTACTGCTGACTTTGTCAACTGCATTTTCTGGGGCAATAGTGGTAATGTGGATGACGAAGTGCAGGTGTCAAAACAAGGCGCTACAGTTTTCCATGTAGATTTTTCTAATTGCTGCTGGAGGGTTCAGCATTCACCGGAGAATGTAACCTCTTCCAATATGATAGTGAATACAGACCCCATGTTTGACAGCATAAATAATGTCAGGCGATATTATGATCTGCATTTGAAGGCCTCTTCGCCCCTGATCGACAAAGGTGTGGACGCCGGCGTGACCCTGGACCTCGATGGAGCCCCCCGGCCGGTGGGTTTGCCTGATCCCGGGTGCTATGAGCATCAATAAGCCCGGCCATCCGGGGGGAATACCGCCCATCATTCAAATTGTTCTCTAATTTAAACTTTAGCGTTCGATCTTTGTAAAACTTTAAGATTAGTAAATACCTTCAACTTCTAAAATCATCCTACTATGTTACGTGCATTATTGCTTTCGATATTTTTGGTAGCCGGAGTTGGTGTTACAAGCGTCTATGACTTCAAGGTGCCCGGACTGGATGGAAAAACCATCAATCTTGCCAAATTCAAGGGTAAAAAGCTTTTGATCGTCAATACAGCCTCCAAATGCGGATATACTCCCCAATATGCGGACCTGGAAAAATTGTACGAACAGTATAAGGACAAGCTGGTGATCGTCGGTTTCCCAGCCAATAATTTCCATCAGCAGGAGCCGGGCTCCAATGCGGAGATCAGCGAATTTTGCAAAAAGAATTATGGGGTTACTTTCCCCATGGCGGAGAAAGTCGATGTCGTCGGGGAAAATACACATCCGCTTTTTAAATATCTGACGGAAGAAGCGAAGAAGATGGGAGTGGCGGATCCTGTCATCGGCTGGAACTTTACTAAATTTCTCATCGATGAAAAGGGGAAATTGATCGCTGTATTTCCCAGCAAGGTTAAACCCATGGATGAGCAGATCACGAAATATTTGAATTAAGATCAGCAACAGACATACGGATAAAAGAAAGGGCAGGCTCAGGCCTGCCCTTTGCAGAGGAGCGTAGAGTAGAGACAGGGACCGAGGTAGCGGCATGTTAATTTTTGTAAGGGAGTTTTTGGGGTATATTTGCCCCCTATGTCATTTACTAATGTCGTCGGGCAGGAGGAGATCAGGCAAAAGCTGGTGGAACTGGTACAATTCAACCGGCTGAGCCATGCCTTGCTTTTTCTTGGTAATGAAGGCAGCGGCGCCCTATCCCTGGCCCTGGCATTTGCGCAGTATACAGTCTGTGAAAGGACCAAAGGAGGGGAGAACGATGCCTGCGGGGTGTGTCCGTCCTGTGTCAAAGCGTCACAGCTCGTCCACCCGGATATTCATTTTTCCTATCCTGTCATTC
>DASZVM010000040.1:0-3809 GCA_035547295.1 Puia sp.
CCCTTGTGATCTCGGGGTCGCCGCCGGGGTATTTGGAGAAAGTGAGCAGGTTGGTGCCCGTGGCAAAAATGCGGAAGTCCTTAAAGAAGAGTTTTTTCAACGCTGCTTTCGGCACCCTGTAAGCGACGGTCAGCTCACGCATCCGCAGATAGCTGGCGCTGCGCAGGAACATGGTAGAGTTGAACTGGTCTTCGCTGGGTACTCCGGGGTAGGATGCCGCATCGGCCACCAGTCTTGGGTATTTTGCATTGTCCCCCGGCTTGGTCCAGTGGTCAAGAAAGTCCCTGCGGAAATTCCAGAATTTTTTGGAGGTGCCCAGGAACTGGTATTTACCGGAATTCTCATAGATATTGCCCCCGATGACAAAGGTGAAGAGGCTGGAGAGCTCAAATCCCTTGTATTGAAGGTTTGTATTAAAGCCTCCGAAGTAGTCGGGCTGGATGGCCCCGACATAGGTCCTGTGGTCGAGGGAGAAGGTCTTGGTCTCCTTGCCATTCTTGTCAAGCCAGATGGGCAATCCGTCTGCGGGATCGACGCCATGATAGCGGACCAGGTAGTTCACTCCTACGGGCAGGCCTTTGACGATGCGGGTGTCATTGGTGCCGCCGCTGACAGCATCAGGTCCCAGCTCGTATTCAAGAACTTTGTTCTGGTTGCGTGCGATGTTGCCGCCCACGGACCATTTCAAATCCTTTTCGTCGATGACCTTCAGATTGATGCTGACCTCCAGGCCCTGGTTGAGGATCTTGCTATTGGGCAGGTTGCGCCAGATATTCGGAACGCCGATGGAATACGATACACCCGGGTTGAGGAGAATATTGGTCGTCGTTTTATGATAATAGGCTACCTCGCCGGTGATCCTGTTGTTGAACAGGCCGAACTCGGCGGCTGCATCCACGTTGTGGAGAGTTTCCCATTGCAGGTCGGGGTTACCTACGCCATTGTAATAGAGTGTCGGGTGGCCATTGTATGGATTACCGCCCCGGTTGTATGCATCATAATAGCTTCCGGCCGGGAAGTTCGCATTACCCACCACCCCGTAGCTTGCCCGTAGTTTCAGGTAGCTGATCTGGGTGATATCCTTCATGAAGTCTTCGTCGCTGATGTTCCAGGCGGCGGATACAGCCGGGAAGAACCCATGTTTATGGTTAGTGCCGAACTTGCTGCTGCCGTCCACCCTGCCGATGACCTGGAAAGAATACCTGTCGTGAAAGGTGTAGTTGATCCTGGCAAATACGCTGTTGAAGGTGAATTGTTCAAGCGCCACTTCCTTTATGGGAACGGGGGCGGACAATAAGGAGTCTCTTAGTGTCCGATAGGCTTTTCCATTTTCCCAGAACGGCTGGTTCATGTATCTCGTTATGGGGTCTGTGGAATAGTGCTTGCGATCGTAATCCTGTATCTCCGCGCCGGCCATAAAGTTGACCTTATGTTTTTCTCCTGGGTTCCAGAGGTAGTTGGCCGTGACATTAGCCGTCTGGTTGGCGCCCCAGTTAGGGCTCCGCTGGGCGTAGCCCATTTTTTGGACCACGGAGGTGTCCCACAGGAGAGCGGTGAACTGATCGTCATTGGACCATGTGTATTCCAGCGAGTAATTGGCTCTCACGAACAGGTTGTGTATGGGTTGGTATTCTACTGCAAGGCCGGCCAATGCCCTGGAATCCGTTTGCCGCCTTTGCAATCCTGCCAGTTCTAACACGGGATTGGTAAGTCCTCTGTAATAGTCGTTGTGCGCGGAGTTATATACGGGAAAGATGGGCAGCGCGCTGGACATGGCCTCGCCGATGCCGCCGTCCCATGCGGCTTTTACGCGTTTGTTGATACCGCGGTTATACGCCGAAGTGAGGGAGAGCTTCAGGTTGGACAGCAGATTGTAGTCCATGTTCAGCCTGGCGGACATGCGGGTGTAGGAATTTTTTTTCAAATAGCCTTCATCATCGCTGTAAGTCAGATTGGCAAAGGTCCTTAGCTTTTTTGTACCTGTGGACATGGACAGGCTATGGTCGTCGATAAAGCCTTTTTGGGTGAGCAGGTCCCACCAATCGGTATTTGTCTGGCTGGCCTGTGCCCAGGTGAGCGTGCCCGGGAGGGTAGCATAGCCCGTGTTGCCGTCATTCATCCAGGCTTCCTGGCGCAGCTGCAGCCATTCGGGTCCGTTGACAAAATCCTGCTTTTTTGTATAAGTAGCGATACCAAGCTTATTGGAATATGAGAATTGCGGTCTGCCCTGCTTTCCTCTTTTTGTAGTGATGATAATAACGCCGTTGGCGCCCCTGGAGCCATAGATACCCGTAGCACCTGCGTCCTTTAGTATCTCTATGGATTCGATATCGTTGGGGTTGATGGAAGACAGGGGGTTCTGGTTCATGGCGCCGCTGTTGCCCCTGATAAAGGGATCGGCGATGATGGGGACGCCGTCCACTACATACAGCGGGTCGCCCGATGCGGAGATGGAGCCGACGCCTCGTACGCGGACGACGGAGCCGGAGCCGGCAAGGCCATTTCCGGACACGATCTGTACACCGGCAGCGCGGCCTTCGAGGGCGGCTTCAAAGCTGGGTACGGGTATTTCGCTGATATGCTCTCCGCCGACCCGGGAGATGGCGCCCGTCACTTCCCGTTTGCGTTGGGTGCCATAACCCACGACGATCACTTCGTTCAGCGCGGAATTGGTGGCGCTTAGCTGTACGGTGATATTGTCACCGGTGATGTCTACCTGTTTTGACCCAAAACCCACGGAAGAAAAGATCAGGGTACGGGTGGGGGCCGGTATAGACAACCGGAATGTTCCATCCGCCGAGGTGGTTGTGCCCCGGGAAGACCCTTTTGGTACCACTGATACATTGGAAATGGGGGACCCGTCTTTTGCGTCTGTGACTGTGCCGGTGATGGTCCGGTCCTGGGCGTAGGAGAATAGCGTTGCTAATAACATGCATAGCAGGACAGGCGTCCTTGCAAGCAATCGTTTCTTTCTCATAAACTGTCGTTAGTCGTTGATTTAATGTTGGTATTTCGAAACCCTTATCGTGTAAATTTTACACAAATTAATGTGTAATTAATACACAATATAGAGGAAAAAAAAACACTCCTCCAACTTTCCTCAAAAATTTCTTTGCTAAAACGTTATAGGAGAAGGGGTGACTGGGGGGAATCTCAGCATTGGAAGCTTTAGAAATCGATGCCGAACCATTTCTTTCTTTCCTTCTTCTGATATTTTTCGTAATTGAACTTGTAGAGCTTTCCCGGGCGATGGGGAACGTCGGATTCCAGCTCTCCCGTATCTTCCAGCAAGTCCATGGAAAAAAACTTCTTCCTGAAATTGCGTCTGTCCAGCTTTACGTCCAGGATGGCCTCGTAGAGGTTTTGCAGCTCGCGCAGGGAAAATTTTTTGGGCAGCAGGCTGAAGCCGAGGGGATGTTCCTGGATCCTTTTCTGCAGCCATTGGTAGCATGCGTCCAGTAGCTGGCGGTGATCGAAGGCCATCTCGGACAGGGTCGTAACCCTGTGCCAGTGCAGCTCGTTGTCCAGGATCTTTAATTTATGATGTTCGATATTGATAAGGGAGCAGTAAGCGATGGTCACGACACGGGCGGCGGGGTGCCGTCCTACTTCTCCAAAAGCCTTTACCTGCTCGAGGTATACGTCGTCCAGTCCTGTACGTTCTTTCAGGATACGGTATGCTGCCTGGTCCAGGTCTTCATGGTTGTTGACCAGGTCGCCCAGGAGGGACCATTTGTTCTCGAATTTTTCCAGATCGGATTTGATCAGCAATACTTTCAGCTCGTTGTCATCAAAACCAAATATGACGC
>DASZVM010000041.1:0-5401 GCA_035547295.1 Puia sp.
TTAGCCAGACGGCTTTTGCTTCGGGAGGGTTGGGCCTGAACCGGGAAGGCTTGTTGATATCCGGCACGACGGTGAAGGGACATGTCTTGCGGACAAGCGGCTTGAAGCGCCGCATCATCTCTTCCTGCACCTGCCGGGTGAAGCCTGTACCGATCTTGCCTGTATATTGTAATTTGCCTTTATCGAATACGCCTACCAGCAGTGAGCTGAAGGGCTTGTTGCTGCCTTTGTTGAGGGTGTAGCCGCCGATGACCACTTCCTGCCGGCTGGCCGTCTTTATCTTCAGCCAATCGCGGGTGCGGAGGCCCGCAGCGTAGACGCTGTCATTTTTTTTAGCGATGACGCCTTCCAAACCCATTTTTTTTGCTGCGTCGAAGAATTCGCTGCCGCTGACCTCGTAGCTGTCGCTCATGCGAAGGATGTCGTTATCGTCAGGCATGATGGATGCAAGCCATTCTCTTCTTTCGGTCAAAGGGAGACCTGTGAGGTCATGGCCGTCCAGCCAGAGTATGTCGAAGATATAATAGAACAGCTGACCGTCCGCCTCGCTGCGCCATTCCTGGAGGTTGCTGAAATTGGAGGACCCCTTTTCGTTGAGGACTACTATTTCTCCGTCCACGACCGCATCGATCTGCCATTCTTTTAAAGCGTTGTATACGGGATAGAATTTTTCGTTGAAGGATTTGTTGTTGCGGCTGTGGATATCCACCTCCCCTTTTTGCAGATAGGTGATGGCGCGATAGCCATCCCATTTGACCTCATAGGACCATCCTGGCTCGTCGAATGGTTTGTCCACCAGCGTAGCCAGCATCGGAGAGATATTTTTGGGGATGGGGGTCTTAGGGCCGGTCAGGCTTTTTTTTTTCGCCGAAGAGCTTTTCTTCACCGCCGGACTTTTTTTCGTCGTTGAACCTTTCACCGTTGCTGAACCCCTCTTTCCCACCGGATCTCTCTTCACCGTACCCCTCTCCGCTGTCGAAACTTTTCCCACCGAAACTTTTCTCACCCCTCTCTTTCCCGCCGGTTTCTGCGCCCGGTTGCTGATCCATTGCAAAGAATTCGGATTTTTCGCCACCTGCTCCAGCGTTTTCCGTGAGATCACCGACTTATCCTTTTCCGTGACGGGCTCTTCCGAAGCATATCTATCCTTGTGTTTGATCAACAGCCAGGAATTCTCTCCTCTGCCGTGGGTGTGGACAAGTGCGAACTCGCCTTTTAGTTTTTTGCCATTCATCCTGAATTTGAGCGAGCCGGCATGCAATTCCTTTCGGAGTTCCTTGTCCATGGCCGCCTTGCTGCCATCCGTGGGGGCCAGGGGTTCGTAGGTGCCGGCGTCCCATACGATGACGGTGCCCGCCCCATAGTTCCCTTCCGGGATGATGCCTTCAAAATCCTTATAGTCCCAGGGATGGTCCTCCACCATCATGGCCAGGCGCTTGTCTTCCGGATTCAATGAAGGGCCTTTCGGGATGGCCCAGCTTTTCAGCACGCCTTCCATTTCCAGCCGGAAGTCAT
The DNA here is from genome assembly GCA_035547295.1 of Puia sp. GTDB lineage: Bacteria > Bacteroidota > Bacteroidia > Chitinophagales > Chitinophagaceae > Puia. The sequence continues at coordinate 1,516 of DASZVM010000041.1, forward strand.
AATGCAGGTGGGAGGCGGCATGTTTTTGCACGACAAACTGAAGGGCTTTGCCGGAGGGTTTTCCTCCCTTGGGTTCCGGTGTCTTTGAAAAGTGACGTTTTTCCTTATATTCTTTAAGTGCCATAATACCAGCTATCTTCAAAAGCTTTGCCAGGACTTAAGATCCTCAAATTTTCAAATTGATCGGTACCATATGTTCCTTGTGCATATTGCGCCACCTTTTTGGTGCACGATCCCTTCACCCCTGTTCAAACTTTCCCGTTCATTTAAAATCCGACCATCAGCTTGAGACAGATATTCCTTCCCATCCCATCAATGCCATAATGACCATTAGGGCTATAAGCAAAGTATTCAAAATATTTCAGCCGGCTGAGATTACTTTGATAAGCGCAGTCGAAAAGGTTGTTTACCTCCAGCTGTGCCTGAAGTGTCCGGCCGGGTTTGAGCCGGATGGAAGATTCCAGGGATAGATTGACCAGGGAATAGGCAGGGGTATAGGTCTCTGTCTGGTAAAGCTTTAAGTATCTGCCCTGGGCGTGGTGATATTCCAGTCCGATGCGTGGGTAGAATGAGCTGAACCACCCTTTCTGCAGCTGCCATTCCCGGCCGAGGCTGGTGAGCCATTGAAAGGGAGGTATTAGCGGCAATGACCCTAAGGAATTGCTCCCAATGACCACCGATAACGCATTCCTCCATTCAAGACCTGCCCATCCCCCGGGCTGAATGTCCACGGAGGCTTCGCCTCCGTAGAGCCGGGCGGAAGCCTGCCGGTACTGAAAGGTCTTATTGCCCTGCGGGTCTGTCACGGGGTTGCCCTCACGGTCTGCCAGCTGCTGTAAGAAAATATAATTATCGATGCCGTTATGGAACAGGCTTAATGAAACAGTGATGCCTTCGAAATAGCCCATCACGCCTACGTCCTGCTGGAAGCTGAATTCCGGTGAAAAATCCTTGCTGCCCAGGTAGATGATATGCGCGCCGGGGTCCAGACCGTTGGATGCCAGCTCGGTGAGGTTGGGGCTGCGGTATCCCCGGGCTATGTTGGCTTTGAGGCTGATCTTTGCCGTCAGCGCATAAGTGGCCCCGATACTGGCTGATATGCCCGTGAAGTTCCTATGAAGGGTGTCGCCCCGCAGTAGCCGGACATCGTTGCGCAGTCCTCCTGTGACGGTCAGCCCGGAAGATCTCCATTTACCGTATACATAAGTCCCCAGATCAAAAAGGCGATAATCCGGGATGGGCTTGTCGGTGGCATCCTTGCTTTTATTATCCTGGAGCATGCCGCCAATGCCGGCGCTGAGCTCGATATGCGAAAAAGCAGGCGCTATCCACCGGACGCCATAGTTCAGGGTATTCAAACGGAGGAAGAGGCCGGCCTGACCCGGGGCTGTGGGATGGCTATATTCGCGTCGTATATTCTGCTGGAAACCCAGCGTGACATCGATGACACTGTTGCCCGGCGTATAGTGCTGATTGGTATACAAACGATAGTGCTGTATGTGCTGATGGAGGGGGCTCAGCTTGTAGGAATTCAGCTCTGCATCCGGCACGATGGGTCTATGCTTCAGGTGGTCGGCGTCGCCTTCCGCCACCTGTTTGGTAAACCTTCGTGTGAGGGAATCCCTGCTGCCGTCGGGAATACCCTGGAGATTATCATACAGCGTGGCATTCACCTGTATATTGCCCCCTGTAAAAGAATAGCCGCCTGCAAGAGAAAGGTTCTTTTCGGAGAAGCCGGTGTTGTAGACCCTTCCATCCACCTTGTTCGTATAGTTCCTTGCCAGTCTGAATGAGCCGCGGGCAACCCAGGACCACCGGCTATTGCCGGAATAGAGCCGCCATCCATTGCCGATGAGGCCATTGTTGTGCTGGTATTCGGAGACTATGCGTCCGTGGAGATGGCCGTCCCGGTGGTCCCCTTCCGGTACAAAAGGAAAAAGACTGACGACCCCCGCGAGCGCATCGGAGCCGTACAGCAGGCTGGCGGGGCCTTTGATGACCTCGGCACGGTGGATATTGTAAGCATCCACCTCGATGCCGTGCTCGTCACCCCATTGCTGTCCTTCCTGGCGTATACCATCATATAAGGTGAGCACGCGGTTATAGCCCAGCCCGCGGATAAAGGGTTTCGAAATATTCGGTCCCGTCTTTACTGCCTGGAGACCGGGCGCATTCAGCACCAGCGCGTCGATGATATTGGAAGAGACGGTCCTGTCGATGGCTTTGGCCGCGACAGCCGTGATGGCCACAGGGTTCTCCCGGATGCGGATGGGACGGGAAGTCCCTGACACTACCACTTCACCCAGCGTGTCTGTTTTTTGTGCGTGGAGCGTGAAAGGCAGCAGTAAAAAGGCGAATGACCGGGAATATTTCATTCCCAAAATTAAAAAGTTAGATTAATCTAACAAATTTATTTTACAGCCTTAGCTCCGGGCGTTATATTTACCTTATGATGACCCTGACGGAGGAGAACTACCTCAAGGCGCTGCACCGGCTTTCACAGACGGATGAGGATATTACGGTAAAGCGGATTGCCCGGCAGCTGGGTATAAAAATGCCCACTGTCACCAGTATGGTGAAGAACCTGGCGGGTAAAAAGCTGATCAGGTACGAAAAATACAAGGCTATCCAGCTGACGGATAAGGGTCGGCGGCAGGCTTTGCTGATCCTTCGGAAGCACAGGCTGACAGAGCTGTTCCTGAAGGATGTCATGGGGTTGGGATGGGAAGAGGTGCATGATATTGCCGAACAGATCGAGCATATCCGGTCAGACCGGTTTTTTAACCGTATCGACGAGATGCTGGGTCATCCGAAATTTGATCCCCATGGGGAGCCTATTCCGGATGCGAATGGAAAACTGCCTTTTTTTAAAGCTTTCCCTCTTTCGGGGTGTGAGGCGGGCAAAAAATATAAGCTTACGGGCGTACTGGATCATGATGCGTCCTTTCTCACCTATCTGAACACATTGGGACTGACCCTCGGCTCCGGCATCGAGGTGGTGACGCTGCATGGGTTTGACCGCAGCATGGAGGTGGTATTGAACGGGAAGGTCCGTACGGTATTCAGCTATACCATCTGTCAGCATCTGCTGGTGATTTAGCAAGCAATCGTTTGAATGTCATGGCATTTTTCACCGCATAGGCGTGTCCGTCATTGTTGAAAAAAGCCCAGATGGTATGTCCCTCCGACGCCCAGTCCCGGCATTTTTTGGCTATGGCGGCCAGTCTTTGTCCCGGGTAGGCTGTGTCGTAATAGCCGTTGGGTCCGTGGAACCGGAGGTAGATGTGGGAGGCCGTGATGAATTCACCCGAGGGCCATCTTTTTCCCGACTCTGCGATGACAAAACCGATGTGGTATTTCTTCAGCAGCCGGATGGCGTCCTCCTCCATCCAGCTGGAGTGACGGGGTTCCAGGGCAAACCTGTAACCCTTGTACATTTTCAGCGCCTCAAAAAATATTGACGCTTTTTCCCTGTTAAACCCCAGCATGGAAGGCAGCTGGATCAATATAGGGCCCAGCCGGCGACGGAAAGGATCGAAAACCTCGAAAAAGCGAGGCAGGCCCTGTTGGGGGGCGTTCAGCTTTTTTGCATGGGTGATATACCGGCTCATTTTGGGGCAGAAACAGAATCCTGCAGGTACTTCCGCCACCCAGCGCTTTACCGTGGATGGCAGGGGCAGTCTGTAAAAGCTGTTGTTGATCTCCGAGGCATTGAACAGACCCGAATAGTAGGTCAATTCCCCCGCGATGGTTATCCCTCGCGGATAAAAGACCCCTCTCCAATGTTTGTAATCCCATCCGGATGTCCCTACATATATCTTTCCTTCAGACATATATGAGAGAAAATAAAAATCCATGCCATCCGGCTTCTTGTTGTCCAACAGTT
>DASZVM010000042.1:0-3844 GCA_035547295.1 Puia sp.
AGCATCGGCAGCCAGCTTGTCGAAGGCTTCAAAAGTGCTCACTTCCTGCGGCTTGCCATCCGCCATCTGCACGGGGAAACGGAGACGGGCAGTATCGTAGAGGTCCAGCACGGAAGCCTGCACCCGGGCGGAAGTAGCGCCTTTGGTAATGGCAGACATCTCATTTCCCTCCAGCTTGATAGGCCGGCCATCCCTTACTTTGGCGACGACCGGGACGATATCCCCTCCGACATTGTAGGTCGTGGCATAATAATCGGCCACGCCCGGTATCATATTCTCCGGCTTGTTCAGATAAGGTACTACCTTCTTTACAGGGATCTCACAGCTGGCAGCCAGCGTCGCGGCAGCCGTGCTGAACCCTAAATATTTTAAGAAATCCCTCCGGGGAGTTTTCGCATCGAGCAATCCTTTTCCATCCAGGCCTTCCAACGGGAGATCTTCTCTGAATTCATTCTCCGTTGATTTCTGAAACGCTTCACTGTTATTGCGCTCTCCGAAACTTTGCCAGTACTTTTTGTCGCTCATATTTTGAGAAATTTCACCCCGGACTCCGGACCACCCGGCCAGCTATTAAGGGGCTTGAATTTTACGTTATATATATTTACAATCTTGCTATTAATAGTGGCATTTCTGACACTCGGTACCACCGATGTTCTCAACGGTGACGCTGTCCATCTTGCCCGTCTTCAGATCTTTATGGAATTTTTCGTAGATGCTGTAGAACTTGTTGCCATTGCCGGTGGAGTCGCCGAAATTGACCTTGGTGGTACGGTGACAGTTGATGCACCAACCCATGCTCAGCTCGGCAAATTGTTTTACCTCATCCATTTCCTGGATAGGACCATGGCAGGTTTGACACTGTACCTGGCCCGCACGGACGTGCTGGGAGTGGTTGAAGTATACATGGTCAGGGAGATTGTGGATCTTCACCCATTCTACAGGCGTCGCTTTTGCGACATTGCTGTAACGCTGGGTCTTGGGATCATAGCCCGTATGTTCGTAGATCTTCTGGATCTCGGCCGTTCCGTCCACCTCGCTGCCGTCTTCACGGTACAGCTTCGGACCCTTCGTATAATCGTTGATCGCCGCATGACAGTTCATACACACATTCAGGGAAGGCACGGTAGCGTGCTTGCTTTCCCATGCATTGGTATGACAATAAAGACAGCTGATCTGGTTGATGCCCGCATGCACCCTGTGAGAATAGAAGATCGGCTGCTCAGGCTGATAGCCCTTCTGACGGCCCAGTCCGATAGCTCCCTCGACAACCCAGTAGCCGCCGAGGATAAAAAGGATCAGTATGACGAATGTGATATAGACCTTGTTGCGATAGAAAGGAATGGGCTCCTGCGCAGGAATGCCCTCTTTGTCGTCGGAGAGTTTCTTCAGACTGCTGTTCACCTGTAACAGCACCATCATGATGATAGCGAGGATGAGGGTAAGGATGCCATACAGCAGCGTGCTGTCGCCTTCCTCCTTCTGGGCTCCGCCGCCCTCGGCACCCCCCGTAGGAGCCGCTTCTACCTTGAAATCCTCCACATACTTCAGGATCGCATCGATGTCCTTGTCCGTCAGGTTGGGGAAGGTGTTCATCTGCGTCTTATTGTACTGGTCGTACAACGCAGTAAAATAAGGATTGCCCGCAGCCAGCACAGCTTTGTTGTTCTTGATCCAGTCATGCAGCAGCTTCTTGTCCGGAACTCTCTCTTCCACTCCCTTCAACGCCGGACCAAGGACTACCTTTACAGGATTATGACAGGACGCACAGTTCGTCTGGAACAATGCTTTCCCGTCTTCTTGCGCATAACCCGTAAATCCCATTGAAACCAGCGAGGAGAGGAGGATACTGAATACTAAAGTTTTTACAATCGGTCTATGGTGGATCATATATACAATCTGTTGTATAAATGTGGAAAAATCTCCTTAACAGGTTGCAAAAATAAGTCAGGATTTTAACAAAATATCAACATGGTGAAAATTTTTTTTGCCGCATCTGGCGTGGATTTCAGCGAATTGTACAATTCTCTTATGACCTTCTGTCATATTACTGTCAGCGGGATTTTTGAACAAAATTGAATGTTCGTTTCGGGTGGGAGAGCCTGATATTTTTTACCTGTCAGACCTTATAAACGGCAGTGTATCATTTTTATTTTCTTCCCGCATCATACATTTGCGGATGCAGCAGATCGCCATTTTTGCGTCAGGGACGGGCTCCAACGCAGCCCGTATCATCGACCATTTTCGTCATCATCCTTCCATCAGAATAAGCCTCATCGTTTGTAATAAACCTGGCGCCGGCGTGTTGAATATTGCCGCACAGGAGCACATTCCCACGCTGCTTATCGAGAAAGAAAGGTTCTTCCGGGGCGATGCCTACATACCCCGGCTGCAGGAACTGAACATTGACTTTATCGTACTGGCAGGCTTTTTATGGAAGATCCCTTCCCCCCTGGTACAGGCCTATGCCCGCAGGATCGTCAATATCCATCCCGCCCTCCTGCCCAAATACGGAGGAAAAGGCATGTACGGACGCCACGTGCACGAAGCCGTTATTGCCGCAAAGGAAAAAGAGTCCGGCATCACCATCCATTATGTAGACGAATTATACGATCACGGCCAGACCATCTTCCAGGCCTCCTGTATCATCGGGGACAACGACACGCCCGGTACACTGGCACAGAAAGTGCACTGGCTGGAACATGAGCATTTTCCCCGGATCATCGAGGACATCCTGACAAACCAAAAACACGCCCGCTGACCCCTTGTCCGGATGCACCCAAAAAAACGTTAAACCGGCCTTAACAACCCCAAAATTTCCGGATTTGGTAGTAATATCACTTTTTAAATAACCACGTTTGGCTCATTCTACCCATAAAGCATTACTGGTCCTTATCTTATCCCTGACATTCCTGGCTTGCGGGAACGTCCGGGGTCAGCAGGTGACGCTTCATGGGACGGTATATAATATGTACAGGACCAGGCCGCTGGAAGGGGTCAGCGTCATGATCGCCGCCGGAAAAGGCACCACGACGGACTCCAATGGCAATTACTATATCGTAGTCCCTTATGAGGACTCCATCTCCTTCTCCTATCTGGGCAGGTCCACACAAAAATTCCCCGTCAAAGACATCAATTCCGCCACCGGCTTTGACATCGCCCTGCACGTAGACCCCCTGGAGCTAAGGGAAGTAAGGGTCATGCCCCGCAACTACCGCATGGACTCGATACAGAACCGGAAGGACTATGCCAAGGCCTTCGACTTCAAAAAACCCGGTTTTAAGCTCACCAGCCCAACCACCAATGGCGGCCTGGGCGCAGGAGTGGACCTGGATGAGCTGATCAATGTCTTCCGCCGGGACAGGACCCGGCGGGCGCTGGCCTTCCAGGGCCGGCTGGTGGAAGAAGAACAGGAGAAATATGTCGATCACCGCTTTAGCCCATACCTCGTCAAAAAGCTCACCCAGCTGGACGGAGACGCCCTGGACAGCTTTATGGTAAAATACAGGCCCTCCTACCAATTTTGCGTAAAAGCCACCGACTACGATTTTTTTGACTATATTAAGATCGCCTTCAAACAATACAAGGCGGACAGAAAGGATCGGCCCTGACCATCACCAAAACCTGTTGTTATGAAAAAATATCTTCGACCCATGCTCATACTGCTGGTCGCGATAGCGAGTTTTGCTCCTGTTTTCGCCAACAAGACCAATCCACCTTCTTTCCGCCTCACAATCCGGACCCGCCTCGTTTATCACCCCACAACCGAAGACCTCCCTCTTTTTCATCCCATCCCCGACAACCTTTTTCCCATTCATCCTCTCACCACCGACAAACCCCGTTATCC
>DASZVM010000043.1:0-7450 GCA_035547295.1 Puia sp.
GGCGGAATATATCGCAGGCATCACAGCTTCCGTCAATTTCTGGTACGACATCGCTCACAATACCAATACTAAGTTTGATAACTGGGCCGCAGTTGCTCCGCCACGGCCCACTCCGGCACAGATGACGGTGCTGCTCGCTCATCCGAAAGTGGCACTCACTGGCACGGTGGCCAGTGATTTGAATAAGATCTATGCCCAGGAATGGTTGGACAGCTTCCGTCAACCCTGGCTGGCCTTCAACCTATGGAGAAGGACAGGGAATACGCCTACTATCGGCATTCCTTCCACGTACGCTTCCTTCTACCGCTTGCCTTATCCGCAAAGCGAGTCTGTCAATAACACAGAGAACTATAATACGCAGGTGGATAAAATAGGAGGCAATACCTCAAACGTTAAGGTCTGGTGGATGAAGTAAGGAAAACATTTGATCCTCGTCAGTGGATAAAGGGTACCCTGTTGAGGGTACCCTTATAATTATTTACAGATCATCGTATTGATAAAGAGGATCGATATGCGCACCCGGGGGCATCTCAAAGACAGGCTTGATGATCCCGTCCTTTAGTCCATACACCCACCCGTGCAGATGAGGCCGCTGATCTTTCTTCCATGCCCGCTGGATGATAGAGGTCTTGGCCAGGTGCATCACCTGCTCCTGGACATTTAGCTCCACCAGTCTGTCCCCCCGCTTTTCCATGTCCGGAATGGCATCCAACTCGTCGGCATAAAGCCTGTACACATCCTTGATATTCCGGAGCCACATATTCAGCACATACTTGAAATCGTGATTGGTCATGGACGCCTTCACCCCACCGCAACCATAATGACCACAGACGATGACATGTCGTACTTGCAGATGGTTTACGGCATAATCCAGTACGCTGAGCAGGTTCACATCCGTGTGGATCACAAGGTTGGCAATATTGCGATGCACAAAGATCTCTCCCGGCTGGGTGCCGGTGATCTTGTCCGCGGGCACACGGCTGTCGCTGCAGCCAATCCATAGGAACTGGGGTGTCTGTAAATGGGACAGTCTTTCAAAATATCCGGGATCGTCCGCTTTTACTTCCGAAGCCCAGGCTTTATTCTCAAGTAATAGTTTCTCTATCGGTGTCATATTAATGCTTTTAATCTTTTGTAAAAATAACTTATTTATAAACGCGGATCACAGCGGACCAGGATCCCTAGGCCGCTCGCTCATTTACATCCTCTTCCCCCGCTACCAGCTGATGCAAGGCCTTGAAAGAGCTTTTCTTCACCTGTACCTTTATATTCTTTAAATGGGCATGGTGCATAAACTCATTGATGGTATCTATCACATCCTTATCGATAAAGTCGGCGCGTGTGATGTCGATAAGGACAAAGGAACCTGCCGGTACTTTTTCAAGCCTTTCTTTCACGATGGGTTTGTTGAGGAAGGAAACGTCCTTTCTAAACCGCACCAGGTACTTATTATCATCATGTACGATCATCACCGCCGAATGAAAATTGCTTCTTACCAGGAAAAAAAGCGAGACGCCCATGCCGACGAGAATACCTATCAGCAGGTCGGTCAGCAGGATTGCGACGATGGTCACTACAAACGGCACCAGCTGATCAAGACCTTTCCGATGGAACTCACGGAAAAGAGCAGGTTTTGCCAGCTTATAGCCGGTCGCAATAAGGATGGCCGCCAGCGCGCTCAGCGGGATCATGTTTAACAGCGTTGGTATGAACAGTACGCTCACCAGCAGCAACAAGCCATGCACCATGGTAGAAAGCCTTGTCTTGGCGCCCGCATTGACATTGGCCGAGCTGCGCACGATCACCGACGTGATAGGCAATCCTCCTATCAGACCCGACACCATATTGCCTACTCCCTGCGCTTTCAGCTCCCGGTTGGTAGGCGTACGACGGTTGTAAGGATCCAGCTTATCGACGGCTTCGATGCTTAGCAAGGTTTCCAGGCTGGCTACCAGGGCAATGGTAAGACCCGTGATCCACACCTGTCCATTGGCAAGATGCTGCCACTGCGGGAAACGCAGCAACTCTCCCGCGGAGGATAGCCCCGCTGTCACCGGCAGATTGACCATATGATTTGAATCCAGAACAAAGGCGCCTCCCAGCTTAGAGAGAAAACTATTCAACAACACAGCTACGATGACCACCACCAGGGGGCCGGGAATGTATTTAAATATCTTCCGGCTCTTGAAGAACTTGGTATCCCATGTCCATATCAGGATCAGGGACACCAGCCCGATGATCAGGGCCGCGGGAGAAAGATAGTTCAGGGAATAGATCAGTTCGGAAAAAGTATTCCTTCTGTCTATCTGTATAAAAGCTTCATCCCCCGAAAAATTCTTGTCAAAGCCCGTCAAATGGGGCAGCTGTTTCAGGATAAGGATGATACCGATGGCCGCCAGCATTCCCCGGATGACAGAGTTGGGAACATAATCCCCGATGATCCCTGCCCGGATAAAACCCAGTACCATCTGTATGACACCGGCAATTACCACCGAGAGCAGAAAGGCTTCAAAGGCGGGCATTTTACCAAGGGCAACGACAACCACCGCCGTCAACCCCGCGGCAGGACCACTCACACTGAGCGAAGACCCGCTAAGCGCGCCGATGATCAGACCGCCGACAATACCGCTGATAATGCCGGAAAATAAAGGAGCGCCGGAACCCAGTGCGATGCCTAAGCATAAAGGCAGGGCCACGAGGAATACCACTACTGCGGCAGGGACATCCGAAGCCGCATTTTGAAATAGATTTTTACGTTGAGTCATATCTTTTCTTTTAAAGGATTAGTCGATGGCAGACTTTCGTCTCACAGGGACAGACAAGGGTGTTCTGCTCGGGAGAACCGGGCAAGCAAACGATAATGATCAGGTTAGCAACGGCCGAAAACCGTTAAATAGGTGTAACTACAGTAAATGCAAAATGGGAAATGAGAAAATAAAGAAAAGACTCAACAGTTGGGAGGGGGGGTAAGAATATCGTCCGCATGTCTGCCTTCCAGGCCTTCGCATTGATGAGGGACAGGGACGTGACGGCTGATCAATATAGATTGGATGAGGGTAGGATGATAAACGGGCAAAAAGTCCTTATTGAGATCATCGCCGGAACGGCTGGCCTTGCCGTCATTGGCATGCACGAGCTCCTCCGTCGCCTGACCGCCTAAGAGCCAGGCAATAGTTTGCTTCAACGGTAAGAGCTGTACGCATAATACCAATAGCAGAAAAATAGATATGATCTTCTTTGCAGCCAAAGTCTTACAAATATACAGTTTACCCGGATAAACACATAGTCTTATCCGGGTTTTAACAAATTGATCAAATGGCCTTGATACTCTGTTAAATATTCAATCCTCCGCAGGCGCTGATTACCTGGCCGGTGACATAAGAGCTCATATCGCTGGCAAGAAAGAGGGTTGTATTCGCGATCTCTTCAGCCTTGCCGAATCGCCCCAGCGGGATCTTTTCCAAAAAGTTCTTCGAACCTTCCCCGTCCTTTAGATAATGGGTCATATCCGTTTCGACAAATCCGGGAGCAATGGCATTACAACGGACATTGCGGCTGCCAAGCTCCAGTGCCACCGATTTGGTAAAACCGATGATCCCTGCTTTCGAAGCCGCATAGCTGCTCTGCCCCGCATTTCCCCTGATGCCCACGATGGAGCTCATATTGATAATGGAGCCCTTGCGCGCCTTCATCATGGGACGGATCACCTGCTTGGTCATATTGAACACGCTCTTCAGGTTGATATCCATCACCTCATCCCATTGTTCGGGACTAAGACGTAATAGCAGGTTGTCTTTGGAGATCCCGGCATTGTTGACGCAGATGTCCACCGTTCCAAACTCCTTTACCACGTCGTTGACCAGGGCTTCGCATTCCGCATATACGCCGGCATTGCTCTTATACGCCTTGGCTTTTACGCCCAGGGCCTTCAGACGGTCCTCCAAAGCCTTTGCCTTTTCCTCGCTGCTCAAAAAGGTAAAAGCAACCTGTGCGCCTTCTTCAGCCAGTTTGACGGCGATGGCTTCGCCGATGCCGCGGCTTGCGCCGGTGACGATAGCAATTTTTCCTTCAAGTAACTTATTCATACGTCAAATATAAATATTTATTTTGCAACCAATGATCCATCGGAAACATCTGCTTGCAGGGATATTGCTCGCCTTTGCGGTGGAGACGCTTTGTTCCACCTGGCTCCTGAAATTCGATGGCTGGGCGCCCTTTCTTTCCATCCTGTATTTCCTATCGGGCATGGCTATCTGTCTGATGCTGCCGTCCTTCCCCCGTCTGCATTTCTCCACCCCGGGAAAAGGATGGTGGAAAGCGCATATTCACCATTATCGCCTTATCCTGATAGGCCTGATCGCCCTCGCCATGTATTCCTGGTGCCGCTATTGGTTCGAGGAGATACCCATCGACATCAGTAATGCCGACATGCTGCCGATCATAAAGGTAATGGGCGAGCGCTTTGTCGCAGGGCATCATAACCAGGTGTACGATACGATCCCCTGGATATGGAAAGGGATACAGCCCATTTACCTCCCGGCCATGTGGCTGCCGTATGTACCGGCCATTGCCCTGAACGTAGATATCCGCTGGGTCACCATGGCAGGCCTGCTTTTTTCTTTCGCCGTCTTCCTCTTCCTTTACAGACCGGAGATCCACCGGTATCTTTCGTTCTTCACGGGCGTGCTTGCTTTCCTTTTATTCTGGTGGATACTGGCGGACAATACGCCTGGCATCATCAGCGTGTCGGAAGAGGGCGTTGTCATTGCCTATTACGTGCTGCTGGCAGTGGCGTTGATCACCCGGAATCCCTGGTTCATTGGGGTCATGGCCTCTTTATGCATGCTCAGCCGCTATAGTCTGGTGGGATGGATACCCGCGTATACCCTGTATCTTCTGCTGGAAAAGAAATGGAAGTCCATCGGCATCTTCTCCCTCACAGGCATCCTATGCTTTATACTGCTGTTCCTTCTGCCGGTGGGTTGGAAGACCTTTTACAGACTGGCTTCCCTGCCGGGTAATTACGTTGCCTTTGCCGCCCGTGTATGGCACGACAGCCCCGAGGTATTTGCCGAAGCACCCGGACTGGCTTACTTCTTTGGTCCCCACAGGATTGCCATCCTCCATAAGCTCCTGGTAGGCCTCAGCTTTATAGCCCCGTCAGGTTTTGTGCTATATGGATATATAAAAGGGAAGAAAAAACAGCTGTACAATATACCGTTGGCAGCGCTCAAGTTAAGCCTTGTTATCTTTTACTGTTTTATCGATGTGCCGTATCTCTATCTTTTTTATACATCCTCTTTCGTGAGTCTTGTGATCGTTACCATGCTGGTGCGCGTCAGGCCTGGCTTGCCAAAGGAATAAGCGCACAGATCTCTTCGACATATTTTCTGTCATTGGCGAGACGGGGTACCTTGTGCTGACCTCCCAGCTTGCCCTTGCTTTTCAGCCAGGTGGTAAATACGCCTTTCTCCAGGGCATGAAGGATGGGCATGCCCAGAGCGATATTCTTATGGCGTTTGGCTTCATAATCGCTGTTGATGCTTTGCAGGGCCCTGTCCAGCTCGTATACGAATTGATCCAGGTTCTCCGGCTCTTTTTCAAACTCCACCAGCCATTCATGCGCGCCATTGCCCTGGTCGCTGAAATAGACGGGCGCCGCTGTATAATCGTTGACTACTGACCCCGTTCTCTGACACGCGATAGCGATAGCCTTGTCCGTATTGTCAACGATGACCTCCTCTCCAAACGCATTGATAAAATGTTTGAGCCGGCCGCTGACCTTGATACGGAAAGGATATTTGGAGGTGAACTGGATAGTGTCACCCAGCAGGTATCTCCATAACCCCCCATTGGTATTGATCACCAGCGCATAGTTTTTGCCGATCTCCACGTCGTTGAGACCGATGGTTTCGGGATTGCGCTTGCCGTATTCTTCCACGGGCATGAATTCCATAAAAATGCCATGGTCCAGGAACAGCAGCATCCCGTCGTCATGAGGATTGGCCTGGGCGGCAAAGAAACCTTCGCTTGCATTGTACATGTCGAGATAGTGGATGTCTTTCCCTATCAGCTTTTTCAGCTGCTCACGATAAGGGGTAAATGAAACCCCTCCATGGATATACAGCTCCATCGAAGGCCACACATCCGCCAGACAGGACTTGCCCGTGATCTCGAGAATACGCCTGATCAGCACCAGCGTCCAGGTAGGCACACCCGAAATGGAAGTGACGTTTTCCGGGATGGTATTGCGGGCCAGCCTTTCGATCTTATCCTCCCATTCGTCCAGCAAAGCGATGCTCAGCTCCGGCGTCCGGATCCAATGTCCCCAGAAAGGAGAGTTCTGCAACAGTACGGCGCTCAGATCCCCATAGTGTACGTCGTCATTCACCTGGTGGACGGTATGGCTCCCCCCAAGCACCAGTCCCTTGCCCGTCAGCAGGTCAGAATCGGGGTTGAAATGATAATACATGGTGAGTACGTCCTTGGCGCCTTTATAATGACAGTCCCGCAGACTGTCTTCGCTGACAGGAATGAACTTGCTCTTATCGCTGGTGGTCCCGCTGCTCTTGGCAAACCAGTTGACGGGCGTATTCCAGAGGATATTCTCCTCCCCGTTCATGATCCGCTGGATATATGGCTTCAGGTCATCATATTCATGGATGGGGACAGCCTGTTTGAATTCACGGAGAGAGAAAATATTCGAAAATTTGTATTTACGGCCGAATTCAGTGTATTGCGCAGAGGTGACAAGGTGCTGCAAGACCTCCCGTTGTGTTGCCACCGGGTTCTCCATCCACTGTTCAATGCGCCAAAGCCTGAACCTGGCAAGTCTTGATATGGCAGGGCTGAGAAGTCTCATACAGTATGTTCCAAGGCAAAATAAAGAAAATAGGAATATTACGTGCGGAGTAAGGGCTTTTTTATGGGGCTGTTTACATAACTTCCTGAAAGGAGGGATTTTTTACATATAACAGGAGTTTTTCCAGCAGGGATTTGTTCAGAGAAAGGTCCTCCCGGAATTTATCCAATTTTTTCCATTTCCGAAAAGTCCCGACCGCCAGACTGATGATGTCCGGAGAAAAGCCGCCATCGGCGTAATCCCCCGCTTTGAGGACCCTTAATTGAGTAGCTGTTTCCGTGATCTTGGGCTGATTCTGCTCCGTTCCATAAGTGATCAGGTGCTCCCTGATCTCCGTGAAAAATCGGGTGTAGTCCTTGAAATCTATGGTCAGCTCATCACTGGTTTGCCATTGTGCAGCGGATTGAAGGATAGTTTCCGTATCCCGAATAAGGTATTCCAGGGCATGTTCCAGCTTCTCGGGCTTAATATGCGCGCCATCCTGGCCGTTCTCTGTCTTGCCACCGGAAACTTCCTGCATACCCCTGCGGGCTTCCTCATGCAGATAATCCTTCCGCCTCAGCTCAAAATTCCGTCCCAGGTAAAGCC
>DASZVM010000044.1:0-4020 GCA_035547295.1 Puia sp.
CAGCTTGTCAGCCCATCGGGCATCGCCGGTGACCATCAGCAGATAGCCCAGCGTCCAGGTATAGTCGGATATATCGCAGGTCTCATGGCTGTGCAACGGATCTTTCCCCGCCAGGAATTCATTGGAGCTGGGCACACCATCGGGAAGCATATGGTCCCTTTCCAGCTTCTCCTGGGCACGGATGGCCGCCTGCAGATAATCACTCTTGCCTGTATAGGCATACAGCAGGGCAGGAAGCTTGGCCATCTCCATATAAGTGACGCCATGCAGACTGTCCTTTTCATCGGAAAAGATACGCTCCCTGTTGAGCTCAAAGCCCCCGAGAGCCCATGCCTTCTCAGAAAGTTCCAGCAGCCGGCGATCACCCGTTATTCCATATGTCCAAAGCGCACCCTCAATATTCACGATCGCCCTCTTGAACTCCCCGATCTCTTCCGGCGTATAGCTGAGATAGTGTTTGTGCAGGGCTTCGACGATCCGGCTATCGCCTGTGGCGAGATATTCCGCCTGCAACACCCTGAAAAATACCGCGATGGGCCATTGGCTGGCAAAGCCCGCCGGTCCCAACCTCCCATTGGGCCGCACATGCGACAACGTATAGGCTATACCTTCTCCGGCCTTGTTTATCATACCGCTGTCACCCAACAGATAGCCCAGTTTGAGCAATCCATCCGTATAGTATGCCGTTTGCTCATATCGCCACCAGTTATCGCCATGCTGTTCGTCCTGCCGGGTGATCTCGCCCGCCCAGAGGACAGTGTTGAAGGGATAGGATAATACCTCCGGATGTCCCGTAAGACCCGTCCGCTGCCGCTGTAAGAATTCAAGTATCCATCCCCGTGGTGAACAGGCCGTAACAGGCTGCTCCAGGAACCTGTCATATCTTTTAAAGGAGGGCCCCTGCTGCGGCTGGGCTATGACATCCCTGGCCGTCAAAAGCAATACGGCAATAAAAAAATACCTCATACGCTATTTCAAATGTAACGTTCCGTCCGCGCTGTAATAGGATTGAATGCCCGAAGAAATGGAAATATTGGTCAGGAACACCTGCACAGGCTTTTCTTTATAAATAGCGCCCGAGAACTGCTGGCGGGCAATCTCCGGATCGTCGAAAACCACTTTTACGTCAAACCACCTGGAAAGAATGGAGCTGATGCCGGCCAGGGGAACGCCATGAAAATAGCTGACGCCGCTCATCCAGGACAGCACATCCGTACTATCGAAAGGTGAGGTGCTGAATCGCTGTCCTGCATACACAGCCTGGTACCCCGGCTGCAACGTTACAGCGGCATCCCCCGCAGAGGTACGGACAGCTCCTTCCACCAGGGAAGTCACAGGCTTGTCCGCTTCATACGCATCGATGTTAAATGATGTTCCCAATACCGTCACTGAAGTTGACCTGGTGTGCACGATAAACGGCCTGGCGGTATTCCGGGCTATCTGAAAATATCCTTCGCCTTCCAGGTACACTTCTCTTGTACCGCCGTTAAAAGCATAGGGGAATCGAAGAGAAGACGCAGCATTCAACCAGACCTTCGATCCGTCAGGAAGGGAGAGCTTGTAATCCCGCTTATTCGGAACATACAGGCTCGCCCATTGCAGCGCACTGTCCCCGCTTGCTGAATAGGTCAATGTTTTTCCGCTGGTAGCCACTTTTATTTTGCCCGCATCGATCTGCCTGGAAGCGGGGTCGGAAAGGTCGATCCTTGTGCCGTCTGCCAGCCGGAGCTCCGGGTTCGACGGCAAAGCGGCGGCAATTGCAGGCCGCACCGTCGTCTTTACACCGCTTATCCTGGGATAGAGATATAAGCCCAGAAAAAAAACACCGGCAAAAACAGCCGCTGCAGCCCAGGTCCCGGGACGCAGCAGCAGAGGGCGGCGGACATCCCGTGGTTGCAGCCGCACGGCCAGGCTTTTCCAGCTGTCATCCGCATCCCTGGTGGAAAGAAAACGTTTTGCCTCCGGCTTATGGAATCCCGCCTGTATCTCCTCCCACATTCGCCGGATATGCTCATCGTTCCTCAATGCCTCATCCACCAGCCGATGATTCTCCGGACTGATAGTCCCGGCTATCTTTTCGAAGAGCAAGCTCCTGATATGTTCTGTTTGTAGCTTCATCACTGATCTTAGACCGGTTTTGAGGAAAAAATGGTGAAGGTCAGAAACCTCTGAATTTTTGCTGCAGGGTCTTCAGCGCCAGCCGCAGGTGCGTTTTCACCGAATTGACGGTGATGCCCATTTCCTCGGCGGCCTCCTTATATTTCTTGTCTTCCAGGTAGACAAGACTGAATGCTTCGAGACGCTGGGTGGATAGCTCCCCCAGCAATGCCTGCATCATCAGTGCCCGTTCTTTCAGCTCCGTTCTATTGCCCGTGACCCGGTCTTCCAATGTCCGGGTATAACGCAGCATTCGTTTGTCTCGGGTTTTCTGTTTGTCCAGTACGTTTAAACACCGGTTGTGGATCGATCTGTGCAGATAGGATCGAAGGGCGATATGTACATTCCGGTACAACTTTTTATCCCAGATCTCGATAAATAAGCCCTGCACCTGGTCCTCAGCCTCCTGTTCGTCCTGTAAAAGCAGGTAGGCTTCCGCAACCAGGGATTTATAATAGGCCTTATACACCTGCTCGAACACGCCGACATCTCCTTTTCTGAATTGCGCAAGCAGTAATTGATCGGGATATTTTTCCATGCATCAATATTTCAAGCATCGTTAGTAATCACAGCTAAAGATAGTTAATTATTCCTGTGGAACAGAACGGCATCGCCTATTACCTCTCCGTCTGCGTGCCGGTTGCTCACCGTTACACGGATATCTCCACCCTTTTTAAGATCATACTTCCCAACCAGATACCATTCCCCGCTGGTTTGTCCTTGCATCTGCACTGAATCCTTACTGATAATCAATTGTTTCGACTGTCTGCCGGTGAAAACTTCTACTTCCATCCGGGATGCGGTCTGTTTACGGGAAGGAAGTACATATAAATAGACCGAATAGTTCCCCGGTGCTGCAATGTGCGGCCGGAAAGTGATCGTCCTTTCCTGACCTGGTGGAGCAACCAGGCAATCAGGGCCATACCCCTCGTTTTTCACCGGCTGCCACTCTCCCGTCAGCGATATCTTCGTCTTATCTGTATTGTCTACTATGATATCCGGATCGCTGCCGTTCGCCAAGGGGTCATCCGCTATAGTTTTGTTGAGGGCATGCACATCCAGCTTGTGCAGGGGTACATGTCTGTCGATGGACATCACCGCGGCCGTCGCCGCGGCCTGTGACAATACCATGAACACAGGTTCCATCCTGATCGAGCCGTACGCAATATGGCTCGCCGAAAGACAAACAGGCGCCAGGAGGTTGGCACATTCCTTTTGCCGGGGAAGGATGCTCCGGTAAGATACAGGATAGGGCGGGAACCCACCCACCTGCACATCGCCCTCGTTCTTTGCCATCCCATTCACCACCACCCGCTGGCAATTGTGCGAATCCATCCCATAGGCCGCCCTGCAGATGCCGTCCTCCACGATGGAGCGTCCCTGACAATTCGCCTGCGTCATCACATATTCGCCCACCATCCTCCGGGCCTCTCTTATATATAGCTGAGGCGACCAGTTCCCATTATCCGCATATTCATCAGCAGGATAGCCGAACTGCAGCATTTCTTCCCGTAGATACAGCGGCATCCGCTGGTCATGACCGATGAAATACAAAAGCCCCTTCGCATAATCCTCATGAGCTTTCCGGATCTTACGCCGGGTGGCTTCATCCGCCTCCGGATAATTATAGTTCATCCCGATCATATCCGTGGAAAATCCGCCGTTGTTATTGATGTCCGTCTTGTAGTCGGGCATTTTGTCAAGCTTCAGGATCTTATTCAGATGCACGCCGGGCATCCTTTCCACCACCCGTAACAATAGCTCATATCTCGCAGGATCATAGTCGTCAGGCCGGGTGATCCCGATACGGTTGGCCGGATCATTGGTCAGACATATGCGGAAATTGTAGGCCTGTACCTTTTT
>DASZVM010000045.1:0-4787 GCA_035547295.1 Puia sp.
TTTAAAGTATATACGCCCGCAGGCCACGCATTGGGGTTCGTAGGGAACTTTACCTTCACCGTATCGTCAGTCCCACCCGCCTCCACTCCCACATCCACATCGGCAGGCAAAAGATGATGATGGAACCTGGTCAGCACCGTATCACCCTTTAAAAAGCTTCCCGAAATGGTTAGTATATCGCCTTGCTGCGCCGCATTTTGCCCCCCCGGATAATCCACCGTGTCAATAGCAGGGAAGGGAGGGATAACCCCCGTCTGTACCTGTACGCCCCGGTCCCCCACTCCCCGCATCAGCACAGGCAACGGTGTCTTGGCAGGACGTTTGCTTTCTATCAGCACTACATTCACCTGGTAGGCCACCGATAATTTATACTGGCTCTGAAAACCCGTCCATAGTTTGGAGACCTCATCCAGGGAAATAGGCTGAGACGTGATCCTTACCCTTTCCACCTGGTTCTGCAGCAGACTGGCGCTAAATGCTGTCCGTATCTCATCCCTGCTGAACAAAGGGTGATCATGCAATATGCTCATCGCCTTGCCCAACAGCAGATGCCCGATAATTTCATTCTTGTCCTGCCCATAGGCCGTAACAAGATAATAGAGGTTCAGACCCAAAGGAGGATGCCCCGTCTCGCCATTTTTCAACGCACCGGGAATATCCATATTCCTCCAGGCAGCACTATGTTCCACATGATACAGGAATAGATTCACCTGGTTCTTGGCCTGGTCGAATTTATAAGCCTCATCCAACGGCAGATTGGTAATAAGTATCTCCGCCGTAGGCTTCGCATCCGTGGGAAGATCGTCCGTAACATCACTATCCCCCAGCTCCTTTACCTGGTCAAGCAGGTTTCGCAACGTCAGGGTGACAGCGCCGATCGCAAATTCATTGCTCATTGCTTTGCCGGATTTCTTTGTTCAAGATACTGGTCCAGACCCATGATATCCTTATCCTTCTTCACCGGTGCTGCCTTTACCTCGGCCGGTGGAAGTGTAGCCTTTATCTCGATACGCCCTATGGATACATGAATAGCTTGCTTCAGGGGAGGCTCACCCTTCCCGATGCCGGACACACTCGCCACCGTCCCTATCTGTCCCGGCGCCTGCCGGATCCCCTGCTGCCCGCTCTCTCCAAGGTCCTGTAGAACAGGCGCCTCCCTGGTCACATATTTTATCTTTGTTTCCGCCTGCGTCCGAACCTTGACCTGCATCAGCGGAGCGCCCTTCACCCCTGCGTTATCAACACCACCCGGTTTCCCGGCTCCGCCGGCCGGGATGCCCTCTTCCCCTTTCACAACCCTCTCCATACCCCTCCTGGTCTTCCATGCGCCGGGTAAAAGATCTTTATTCCCCTCTGCCGCCTTTCCCTCATAAGCTCCGGGAACCGTCCTCTCTTCTTCCCCGCCGTTCCGCTCATTTTTCGATTCCTTCCCTTCTTTTCTCATCATCTTCTCTTCACTTTGTAAAACAGGCTCTTTCTCATTTCGCCATACCTTTTTTTCACCTGTTCCGGTCTTCTCATCCTCCCTCTTCTCTTTACCCCTCCCCATCATCCCCTCATCCCCCCTGGTCATTCCTTCATCGGTAAAAGCCAGGGGCTCCGTAGGCACAGCATGAAAGACCCCGCCTAAAAAAGGCCTGACATTATGCTCCGGCTCAAGATGCCGGGTTATCATCTTATCGATCCATCTCTTCATTATCTGATCATTTCCAGGTAAAGCCTTCGGCGGCGGGGGCTCATGCGCAGGATATCCGGTTCTGACCATCCGAATGCAGCAGCCAGCATCGCTGTTTCCCGCAGCACCCGCCTTGCCCAATCATCGATCTCCATCCACAGATAGCTGCATATATCAAAGGACATTTCCCATTCATGGGAACACTTTGCACAGCTCAGTAACATGCTTATGTCAGCCTGGGGGTCTTCCTCCTCCATGCGCCGGTCCAGCAGCCCGAGCACCTCTTCCGGCACCTCTGCCGCATCACAATGCGCATCCCCTTTCTTTACCTCCAGGATACAGTCCAGCAGCAGCTGGTCCGGGTTCTCCCTGTAGTCAGATGCATTCAGCAGATCATAGCTGTTGGGCAGCCGGAACGAAACGACATACGGCTCCGCATGCAGCGTAAAACGCTCTCCCTCCCCTCCTTCCCCGGCTACCAGTTCCCGCAGGTCACCGCTCCATTCCACACGTTCGCCACAGGAGGGACAATCCGCTATGTTCGAAAGCAGGGGTCCAAAAAACCTTTCCCGCAGCCGGAATAAGCTCGCATCGCGCCGGCCAATGCTCAGCTCCGCGGGATCGCCCGCGATGGCAGCAAGGGATAAAAGCTCCATCGACCTTTCTATCGATGCCTTGCCGGCACTCCGGTCCCATAGATCAAGCATCTCGGCAGTGTCTGGCACACGCATATGACAACATTAAGATGGTATGGTAAAGCTGGGCTCTGTAGGTTCCGTTACCTGGACATCCCTTTCCCATCCCTCGTGCTGGAGGGTCATATTTTCGATGGCGATCGCATTCGCGCTGGCATCGAGGTCAGGTAATGCCTGGAAATCGGAAACCCAGCAACGATACACCTTATAGGCAATGACCAGCTGTCCTGCCTCATTGTATACCTCGATGATGATGTCCTTGCGAAAATCAGCGAGAGATACCCCTCCGGTTTGCAGGCTCCACACCTTGTTGGCCCATTTCTCGAACTCCAGGTCATGCGTAACGCCCCGCTCCAGCGTAATAGGATCGTACTTGGTCTGCCCCGGCGAGATCCTTGTCGTGGTCTGCTGACCTCCCTCACGGTGCTCGACAGTATTGGTCTTCCTTTTCAATGCCCCTACCTTACTGACGCCGGCCACATACTTCCCGTCCCATTTCACACGGAACCTGAAGTTCTTGTATGGGTCAAACCGTTGTGTATTGACTGTAAATTGTGCCATAATTGTAAGTTTTAAGATTCGATATCGCCGGCTAATTGCTGGATTTTAATGATGACGAATTCTGCAGGCTTTAAAGGTGCGAATCCCACCAGGATATTGACGATCCCCTGGTTGATGTCATTTTGCGTAGTCGTCTCCTTATCACATTTTACAAGGTAGGCCTCCGATGGCGTCTTGCCCTGGAATGCGCCCTGTACGAACAGGTTTTGCATAAAAGCGCCCACATTCAGCCGTATCTGCGCCCATAAGGGCTCATCATTGGGCTCGAACACAACCCATTTCGTTCCCCTGTACAGACTTTCCTCGATAAACATGGCCGTCCGGCGAACCGCGACATACTTGTATTCATCCGCAATTTCATCCGCCCCTCTCAGCGTGCGCGCCCCCCAGACCACACGGCCCGTTATGGGGAATGACCGGAGACAATTGATGCCCAGCGGATTTAGCTGACCATTCTGATCGTCGGAAAGATCTATCTGCAGACCCTGTATCGAATTGAGCGAAGCATCGATACCCGCGGGGCTTTTCCAGACACCACGCGCGGTATCCGTCCTGGCCATGACTCCCGCAATGATCCCACAGGGGACAAAGGTTGCCGTCTGCCCGTCCCGTTTCGGGTCTGATTCAAGCACACGGGGGAAATACAACGCCGCATTCCTGGCGCTGTCACCGGAGAGGTTCAGACCATTCAGCCCGCTGATGGCATTAGCCACCGCAATAGCCGGCGCTGAAACATCGCCCCAGGCCATGGGCGGGTCCACCAGCAGCATCGCCCGCTGATCGACGCATAATTGCAACGCAGCCTGGTACACGCTATTATCCGTATCCGCATCACGCGTGGCCGGGGGTATGCATAATAGGTTGAACTCTACATTTTGTAACGCCCAAAGCCCCGTCTTGCTCAATTCAGCCCCCAGATATTCGTTAGGGGTTACATCGTCCCCGTCACTGCCCGTCGTCGTCACAGGTATGGGAGAGTCCACCATCTTGACAGGACTGGAGGGCGGGCTCTCCGGAGAAACCACCAGCGTCTGCGCCGGCCGTTGAGCGGACATAGCCCCCTTTACCCTCACCAGTAAAGAACCTTGTTCCAAAACCCTCGGCAGATACCTCGGATCATTTTCGTCAGTGCTGACATTTAAGAACTTTTCCGTACTCCCCCCATCCACGGCTTCCGCAACGATGAGGTTGAAAAGACTCGTATTGCCCGTATCCTTCGTTTTATAATTCACGGACGCCTTTAAGTTGTTCCCCCAGGTCCCTTCGCTGGCAGCTTCCAGCGTAAGCGTACCGGGAGGGCTTATCTCCGTAGGCAGATTGATGGTGGCCTTCGTGCCGTTCCTGTTGATCCGGACGATCACAGCCTTGTTGCCCCCGTTCAGATAAAAATCTTTTACAGCATAACTAACCATGCTTTTAGCCCATAGGCCGCCGTATAATCGTTCGAAATCTGCAAAGCTGGTTATCGTCACCGCTTGATCCGACTCCCCACGCAGCGTCCTCCCGATAAAAGCAGTTATGGAAGTAGCCACCCCCGTAATAGTTCGCACACCACTCGGCAGTTCTTCAATATAAACCCCCGGGTAGGTTGGTTGTACTGGCATAGTTACAAGTTTTAAAAATTAGGAACATTATTTAAATTGTCAGCTTCCGCAGGGATGCCCATCAGGTATTCGACAGGGATGTCCAAAAGGATATTCCTTTGCAATAGCTCTATCCTTACAAGGATCTTTTGCTTCCCCTTATACTGTATGACCTCGCAGCTAAACCCCGTGAACGGTCCATCCTTGATATACAGGATGCTCCCCGGCTGAAGATACTCCGAAGACACTTCGATCTCCGAGGTAAAATTCCCG
>DASZVM010000046.1:0-3409 GCA_035547295.1 Puia sp.
ATATCAGAGGGCTTGTACAGATGGCGCAGTCAGCCTATGATGTATTGAAACTACAGCTGCAGGAAGAGAAAGAAAAGATCGGTTTTGTATTAAGCCCTGAAGGATAGAATTTAGTATCTTCACCGTAAGGGTAATAAAAAATGAGCCAATATCGCTTTTGGCCGGGCCTCCTAACCGGCTTATCCCTTTTACTCCTTTTAAACGCCGTCGCGCAGTCCCCCGGGACCGCACGGTTCCCTCACGGCATTGACTATGTACAGGATTCTTTAAGGATATCCATCCTGCTGGAAAAGGCGGACAGCCTCAAAGAGGTGCCCATGCTGGATTCCGCGGCATCCCTGAGCCGGCAGGCCGTGCAGCTGAGCTTGCGGCTGAAAGACAGCTTTCTTATTGCCATGTCCTATCATGAGCTGGGACAATGGGCTTTGGCCGCCAACCGGAAAGAAGAGGCCCTGGCTGATCTTCAGCGATCGCTTTCCTCGCAATTTGAAAAGGACCAGTCTTCCTACACGACCCGTGTATACAACGACCTTGGATACTTGTACGGCAGCAAGGGTGAGCTCGACAAGCAGCGGGAATGGTATCTGAAGGCCATGCGGATATATGACCGGGTAAAAGATGCGGACGGCATGGCGGAAACGCTCAGCAATCTTTCGGGTTCCAGTCTCGAGCTGGGCAATAAGACAGAGGCCATCAACTATGCCCTGCGGGCTCTTGACATCCGTAAAGCCGGTGGGGATCATGATCTGCTGGCCCTCTCGTACAACAACCTTTCACAGATATATCTGCAGGCCGACAGCATGGACCGGGCTATCCAGTGTCAGTGGGAAGGGCTTAGGTATGCAGAACTCAGCGGTTCGAAAAGAAGGCTGGCGCAGAGCTATACCAGCATGTCCCTGCTGCTTAACCGAAAGGGGCAGAACGCCGAAGCGCTGGAGTATGAGAAAAAAGCAATTGCCATCTGCCGGGAAACAGGGGATTCCATCATGATGGCCCGTCGTTGTATCGCTGCTGCGGTGTTATCGGGGACCTTAAAAGATCCGGTGGGCGCCCTGGCATATTTTGACGAAGCGGAACGTTTGTCGCTGGCCCTCTATGACAAGTTCAATCTCCGGGATCTATATTTTTACAGGACGGTGTTCTATAAAGAGCGTAAGGATTTTTATAATGCATACGAGCAATTGAAGAAATATCATGCCTATAAGGATAGCATCGTGAATGAAGAAAGTACCCGGAATACAGCGGAGGTACAGGCCCGGTACGAGACGGAGAAAAAGGACAAGGCGATCGCGGAGCTAAAGGCAGGCGAAAGCCAGGCCCGCTCGGAAAAAGAACTTATCATCGGAAGCATGATCCTGCTGGCGCTGCTGGCGGCGGGACTGTTCAACAGATATAAGCTAAAGAAAAAGCTTCAGCAGCAGAAAGCCCTGCTGGAAATGCGTAACGACATTGCCCGCGATCTGCATGACGAGCTGGGATCCACTCTCACCAGCATCCATATACTCTCACAGGTGTCCCGCAACCACCTGGAAAAGGATCATTCCCGGGCTTTTTCACTCCTGGAAAAGATCACGGAGCAATCCCGGCAGATGCAGCAAAGCATGAGCGATATCGTATGGGCCATCCGGAGCGATAATGACAAGATCGAGAACATGATGGTGCGGATGCGTGAATTCCTTGCGCAAACCCTGGAAGCGAAGGAGATCGCCATCCACTTTGAAGCGGCGGAAGAGCTGCTGGGATATTCGTTCTCCATGCAGCAGCGGAAGGATATCCTGCTCATTTTCAAAGAGGCCGTTAACAACGCCGCAAAATATGCCCGCTGTACACAGATGGAAGTCTCCTTTCGTCTCAACAATGGCCGTATCCTACTGGAAGTAAAGGACAATGGAGTCGGGTTTGAACCGGAGAAGCTAAGGAGCACCAATGGTCTGAACAACATGCGGGCCCGATCAGCCTCGCTGGACGGTGAATGTCACATACAGGCGGCGCCGGGGATGGGGACTACCGTGGTGCTCGATCTGCCGATGGCTACATGATAATGTAGGCGTCCTTGGGGACTTCTGTCGTATCTTGAGCATATATGTCTGTAAGAATATTGTTATACGATGATCATGAAGCGTTGAGACAAAGCATGGAGACCCTGGTCCGTGAGGAGCCCGATATGCAGATGATAGCTGCCATGTCCAATGCCGAGACGGTGGAGACGGATATCCGGGAGCTAAAGCCGGATGTGGTGCTTATGGATATCGATATGCCCGCGGTGGACGGGGTATCGGCTGTAAAACGCATACGGCAGGTGGATGGAAACCTGCCCATCATCATGCTCACCGTGTTTGAGGACAACGAGAATATCTTTAATGCGGTATGCGCCGGCGCTTCCGGATATATATTAAAGCGGTGCGCGACTGAAGAGATACCCGCGGCTATCCGGAATGTGATGAGCGGCGGCGCTCCCATGACGGGTACAGTGGCCCGGAAGATCCTGGGGATGGTGCCGGCAGCCAAGGGTCCTGATCAGGAGAATGCAGACCTCTCCCAGCGGGAAGTGCAGATACTGCAGCTGCTGGCGAGGGGATTCAGCTATAAAATGATAGCAGCAGAGATAAATATCAGCATGGATACCGTCCGTTTTCACATCAAGAATATCTACGACAAGCTACACGTGCATTCCGCCCCCGAGGCTGTATCCAAAGGGTTGAAAGGGCGGCTCATAAGTCTTTTATTTTAAGGGCGTTGAAGGGGGCCTACATAATGATGTAGTTGCGCCCGGCTGTCCGAAAGGGTACTTTCGGATGAAAACAGCCTTACAATGAGAACTACATTCTTTTTATTGTCGATGGGGATGACCTGTGCTGTCTACGGACAGACTGCAACCCCCAGGCTGACGGGCAAGCCCCAGCCTGTAGTCCAGGGAGCCAACCTGCGGGTGTATAAACCGTCCGATCTGGCGGTGAGCTATTTTGCCGTGCGTAGTGTTGTGCGGGATGCCAACCGGGGCGCCTATCGTGTCACGATCAATGTTACTGTGCATAACAACGGCGAGTTGCCTTCGAATGAGCTGACAACCTTCAAGGCCTTCTTTACCCTGGCGGATCACATGATCAAACCACCTACCAGCCGTCCGCCGGCAGCCAACGATCATGGTACGCTGGAACCCTGGAACTACTGTGCCGCCGAACCAAAGATGCCCATTGTAAAAGGCGGATCGAGCTGGGGCGGCGATCTCACTTTTGAAGTGCCTTATTACGATACGCACCCGAATGCAAAGTTCTATATGATCCTACTGGCGGATTTTTATAACAATTCAAAGGAGTCGAATGAAAGCAATAATTATTCGACACCCCTATTGATCACACCTCCAAACCATTAAATTTTTGACTATGAAAAAGTATTTTGTCTTTGTGTT
>DASZVM010000047.1:0-5352 GCA_035547295.1 Puia sp.
GGCCAAGCACTTTTTCGCCCGTGGATCATTCCATAGAGGAGCATGCGGACGGCAGCGCCACCGTATGGATAAACGAAGTGGAGCGTATGACGCACACCAGAAGCCTGACGGGTTTTACCCTGCGTCCGGGAAAAGCCTACCTGGAGATCAGCGCCCGGCTTTACAACGGGACGCCTGTGCCGCAGACCTTCTTATGGTGGGCCAATCCTGCCGTCAGGGTGAATGATGACTACCAGTCTGTATTTCCACCGGATGTGCATGCCGTGTTCGATCATGGCAAGCGGGATGTATCATCGTTCCCCATTGCTACAGGTACGTATTATAAAGTAGATTATTCGCCGGGCACCGATATCAGCAGGTATAAGAATATACCCGTTCCGACATCCTACATGGCCATCAGCAGTCAGTATGATTTTATGGGTGGATATGAGCACGATACAAAGGCCGGCGTGCTGCATGTGGCGGATCATCATGTTTCTCCCGGGAAGAAACAATGGACCTGGGGGCACAGTGATTTTGGTCAGGCATGGGACAGGAACCTCACGGATGAGGACGGTCCCTACATCGAGCTGATGACAGGGGTGTTTACGGATAACCAGCCGGATTTCACCTGGCTGATGCCGTATGAAGAGAAGTCCTTTGTACAGTATTTTATGCCGTACCGGGAGCTGGGCATGGTGAAGAATGCGACCAAAGATATCCTGGTAGGTGTAGAGGAGACGGCTGACGTGTGGCAGGTGAAGGTTTTTGCAACTTCTGCGTACAAGGGACTTTCCCTTCAGGTGTTTCAAGGAGACACCCCGCTGGCCCAACAAACATTCGACATCTCTCCGGAGGACATATTCTCACAGACATTCCCTGCCGGCACAGCCCTTTTCATTACCGATGAAAAAGGAAGGGAACTGCTGAGCTATGAGCCTGCAAAAAATAGAAGAGAGGATCGTCCCGAGCCGGCAAAGGCGGCATTGCCCCCGGAAATGGTGGAGAACAATGAGCAGCTGTATCTTACGGGTCTTCACCTGGAGCAATACAGGCATGCGACCTATAGCCCCCTTCCTTATTACCGGGAGGCTCTCCGGCGGGACGTAGGTGACGTGCGGAATAACAATGCATTGGGACTTTGGTATCTCAGAAGAGGACAGTTTAAAAAGGCTGAGCCCTATTTTCGCAAGGCTATCGAGACCCTGACGCGGCGTAATCCCAATCCTTATGACGGTGAGCCATATTACAACCTGGGGCTTTGTCTGCAGTGGCAGGACAGGCCTGCGGAAGCATATGATGCTTTTTATAAGGCATGTTGGAGCAACGCCTGGCAGGACGGCGCTTATTTTTCGCTGGCCAGGATCGATACGGCGCGGGGTGACTGGGAAAAAGCGCTGACGCATATCGAACGCAGCCTGGACCGTAACACCCGTAATGCCAAGGCATGGGCGCTGAAGGCGATGATCCTTAGAAAGGGAGAGCATTATAAGCAGGCGCTGGAGCTTTGTTCGACGGCGCTTGCGAAGGATGCATTCAACCTGAGCCTGTATTACGAACAATATTTAGTACAGGGGGTATCCGGCGATGGAAAAGTTGCTGAAAAGAGCCTGCGGCAATTGAAACTGCTGGCAAGGGGCGAAGTACAGAACTACATCGAATATGCATTGGATTATGCTGCCGCGGGGTTTTATGAGGAGGCCATCGGGTTGATGCAAGTCTACCTGGAGGCGGTGGAAGGACCTGTCTATCCCATGGCCTGGTATTATCTGGCATGGTGGCATCATCGCAGCGGTAACCAGTCAGAGGCCCGTCTTTGTCTGGAACGAGCGGCGGCGGCTGATCCGGGTATTTGTTTTCCCGACAGGATAGAGGATATTGCCGTATTGCGTTTTGCTGCCGGCACGCTTACGGGAGATGCAAGAGCACCCTATTACCTGGGTAATTTATGGTATGCAAAAAGACAGTATGATCCGGCCATCGAAGCGTGGGAGCTGTCGGCTGCCAGGGACGCTGTCTTTCCCACGGTGTTCCGTAACCTGGGCATTGCATATTATAATAAAAAGGGGGATGCGGAAAAGGCTTCTCAGCTGTATGCCAAAGCATTTTCACTGGATACCACGGATGCCCGTGTGCTGATGGAACTGGACCAGCTGTCGCGTCGTCTGAACAGGGACGTGGCTGCCAGGCTGGATCTCCTGGAGCAGTACCCGTCTACGGTGATACAACGGGATGATCTTTATCTTGAACGTGCTGCCCTCTATAATTTCATGGGCAGGTATGACATGGCTTTTGACATGATCATGCGCCGGAAGTTCCATCCCTGGGAAGGCGGGGAAGGCAAGGTTTCGGGGCAGTATGTATACAGCCTGGTGGAGATGGCTAAACAGCACATCCGTCACGGCGCCTGGCAAAAGGCTATTTTGCTGCTGGAGCAGGCCCGGGCATATCCCCATAACCTGGGTGAAGGAAAATTATTCGGCGCCCTGGAAAATGATATTTATTATTGGCTGGGTATTGCCTGGGAAGGGCAGTCCTCTTTACAGGAGGCCGAAGCCTGTTTCAAACGGGCGACGGAGGGCAGCTCCCAGCCTTCGGCAGCCATGTTTTACAACGATCAGCAGCCGGATAAGATATTCTATCAGGGGCTGGCCCGGGAGAAACTGGGTGATCGGGGCGAGGCGGAGCGGATCTTCGCCGGTCTCATCGAATATGGTCATGCGCATATGGACGATGAGATACGCATCGATTATTTTGCAGTGTCCCTTCCCGACCTGCTGATCTTCGAGGACGATGGAAAGGCCCGTCATCATGCGCATTGTTATTACATGATGGGGCTTGGTCATCTGGGGCTGGGTAATAAAGAGGAGGCTGCAGCCTGTCTGGAAAAAGTGCTGACATTTGATAATATGCATTTTGGCGCCCGGGCGCATTTGAATATGGTATTACAATACGATAAGGTATGATAAGAATTATTTCAGTCATTGTTTTTGGGTTATTGGTTCAGCAATTACGCGCACAGCAGACTATGTCGCTGGCGGGGCAGTGGGGTGTGCGGCTGGGCGGGCAGAATGCGGGAGAGGTGCATAAGGTCCGTCTGCCGGGCACGCTGGATGATGCGGGTATCGGAGCTCCCCCCATGCTGACGGACGATAGTCTGACCAGGAATGTGTTGCTGCATCTTACACGCAAGCACACTTATATCGGGGCCGCCTGGTATCAGCGGGAAGTGAACATACCACAGCAATGGAAGGGAAAGAGCATCACGCTTTTTCTTGAAAGGGTCCTGTGGACTACCCGTGTCCTCATCGATGGACAGGAGGCGGGCTCACGTGAAAGTCTTTCCGCGCCTCATACCTATGAGCTTGGGCAGCTGTTGACGCCGGGTAAGCATACGATTGCCATCCGGGTGGACAACCGTAAGCAGTATGATATTTCCATCCAGGATATGGCGCATGCTTATACGGAGGGGACGCAGATCATCTGGAACGGCATTATCGGCAGGATACAGCTGATAGCGCGTAATCCGGATCACATAGCGTCGGTGCAGGTGTATCCTTCGGTGAAGGATAAGACCGCGAAGGTCCATGTCGACTTGCAGAACGATCTTCCTGCGGCGGGAAAAGGGGCCCTGCTCATACAAGCGCTCGACGACCAGGGACGCGTCATCGCCGGCCGGCAGATAGACGTGACGCCCGCTTCCGGGGGATCGCAGCAGGAATGCGTCCTTTCGCTTCCTGCCTGCAAGGAATGGGACGAATTCACACCCCGTATATATACCCTGCGCGCGCAGTTGACCACCGGACATGGTAAGGACGTGGTTTCCACCACCTGGGGCATGCGTAATTTAAATAACGAGGGCGGCTTATTATGGATCAACGGCCACCGGCTCTTCCTCCGGGGGACGCTGGAATGCAGCATATTCCCCCTGACGGGTCATCCTCCCATGGACAGGAAAGGCTGGATGAAAGAATTCACCACGGCAAGATCGTACGGACTGAACCACCTGCGTTTTCATTCCTGGTGCCCGCCGGCAGCTGCCTTTGACGTAGCCGACTCCATGGGGTTCTATCTCCAGATCGAGCTGCCTTTATGGAACAAGAATGCCGGCAAGGATACCGCGATGAACAGGTTCCTGGAAGATGAAGCGCATCGTATCAGCAGGGAATATGGCAATCATCCTTCTTTTTGTCTCTGGTCGATGGGCAATGAGCTGGAAGGCGACTTCAGCTGGATGCATAGCATGGTAAGCTCGCTGCGGCAGTCGGATGCCCGTCATCTCTATACTTCCACCACCTTTAGCTTCCAGCCGGGGCACGGCAGGTGGCCCGAGCCGGGGGATGACTTCTATATCACGCAATACACCAAAAAAGGGTGGGTGCGGGGACAGGGTATCTTCAATACCTATCCGCCGGACTTTAAAAGCGATTATGCCAAGGCGGTAGACAGTCTGCCTGTGCCGCTGATCATCCATGAAATGGGACAGTACTCCGTGTATCCCGACATGCGGGAGATCGGTAAATATACGGGTGTGCTGGACCCGCTGAACTTCAAGGCTATCCGTAAGGACCTGGAACGAAAGGATATGCTGGCGCTTTCGCCCGCTTTTACCCAGGCAAGCGGAAAATTCTCCGCCCATCTTTACAAGGAGGAGATCGAGCGGGTGCTTAGAACGCCCGGCGCCAGCGGGTTCCAGCTGCTGGACCTGCACGATTTTCCCGGTCAGGGCACGGCTCTTATCGGCATACTGGATGCTTTCTGGGACAGCAAGGGGCTGGTGACGCCGGAGGAGCATCGTATGTACTGCTCGGCTGTGGTGCCCCTGATACGTTTTGAAAAAGCTGTTTATACGAATAACGAAAGGTTTACGGCCACTGCGGAGGTGGCTAATTTCGGACGGGACGTGTTGAAAGGTATGGTGCCGGAATGGACAGTGGAAGATGCGTCCGGCCGGCGGGTCGCAACAGGTGTGCTTCCCCCCCAGGACATCGCCATGGGCA
This sequence comes from Puia sp., assembly GCA_035547295.1. Lineage (GTDB taxonomy): Bacteria > Bacteroidota > Bacteroidia > Chitinophagales > Chitinophagaceae > Puia. The sequence goes on from DASZVM010000047.1 coordinate 4,980, forward strand.
ATGGCCGTCAGCTGGGCTCTTTCGAATTTGCGCTGGCTTCCATCCCAAAGGCGACGGAGCTGACCATCATGCTGCAGCTGAAAGGGACGCCGTATAAAAATAAATGGAACATCTGGGTGTATCCGCAGCAACTGCCGGATGTAGCGCGGGGTGCTGTTTTCGACACCACCATCGACGATGCGCTCCGGCATTTGCAGGAAGGAAAGAATGTCCTCCTCAACCCGGATACGGCGGACCTCAATGGGGTCACGGGCAGGTTTGCTCCTGTCTTCTGGAGTCCTGTCCATTTCCCCAACCAGCCCGGTACGATGGGTTTGCTATGTCATCCCGATCATCCGGCCCTGAAGGATTTCCCTACAGAGACCTATTCAGA
>DASZVM010000048.1:0-5753 GCA_035547295.1 Puia sp.
GTTACTTTACAAAAAGATGGTGTCAGGATCGACAAAGACACGGGCAAGGACGTCACCTTGCAGATGACCGGAGAAGTCGATGTACTCCAGATCATGTTGCAAAGGTTGATTCACTGGCGTTAAATGACCCTGCATGATAGCCGCCCTTTTTACGTAAGGTTTCTATCAATCCCTGGTAAAGGGCCGACCTCCCCAGCGCCGCCGAATTCCCCAGTATGATCAGTTGCCCCACCGCCCGTGAAATGCTCACCAGCAGCTTCCTGTCCGTAACGGACACCTCATCCTCCGCCACGCTCTGGATCGTCCGTATCTGCCGGGCATCGCTGATCGTAGTAGAAAAAATGATGATCCTCCGCTCATCCCCCTGGTAGCGTTCCACCGTGTCGATGATAAGCTCCTTATTGCCCGTCAGGGCACCTTTCAAATGCTGCCGTATCGCCGCTATCTGTGCCCGGAAAGGGGTAATGATCCCGATATCCCCCGGTAGCGCCACGTCCGCGGCCACCAGCTCGTTGGCAATGGTAGCAGCGATCAACGCCTCTTTTTCATTTCTTTTTGGCCCTCCATCTCCCGGCGTCTCGATAAATACCACACGGTGGATCCCCAACGGCTGTAAAAAATGTCCTGCCGGCAAGGTATATACGGGCGCCCGGCTCGCCTGCGTCGGCGAGCCTGCCTTAAGTTCCACCCGGTAATGCTGTACGATAAGCTCAGCGATACGCTCGTGCATGCGGTAGTGATCGCTCAGCTGGCCGTAAGCCTCTACCCATTGCTTGCCGATCGCATTGTTGATCAATCTTTCAAACAGGGATGTGCGAAAATCATGGATCCCCAGCTGACGGAGATAAGCGCTATCGATCCTGCAAAGCCTGTCGTCCTGTGTGATGACGGCCGGCAGCTGCTTATGATCCCCGATAAGGATGAATTTATCAAATAAGGCCAGGACGCTGCTGAGCACGGCCTCTGTCAGCTGGGATGCCTCATCCACGATGACCTCGCCGAAGGAGATAAATTGTCGCAGCAGCTGCCAGTTGTTATGGAAAGTAGTTACCGTGCTGACAAAGACCCGGTGCCCATCGATGACCTTTCGCCAGCCGTCGGGGTCGTCACCCTGTATCTGCCGGGAGAAAAGAAATGCATCGTCCGTGTGACGGCTGCCCAGGCGGAGATATGGCACAGCGTCTCCCTCTCTGGGTTTCCGGAAATGTTCGCAGATCTTATCCACCGCCTTGTTGGTAAAAGCCAGCACCACGATAGGCTTATCGGTTACCCTCAGCTCCTCCCTGACATAGTTCACCAGGAAGGTGCTGGTCTTACCCGTACCGGGAGGGCCCTGCAATAAATAATAGTCCCGGGCATCCAGGGCCTGCTGGACGGCGCCCAGCTGGATAGGCGTCAATGCGGTATTGACGTATGTATGCTCCCTCACAAACACAGGCTGCTCATGCCCCAGCAGCACCTTCTTTTTCCGGGGTCCCGCTGTCAGCACATTAAAAAGACAGGAGATGGCGCTCCAGTAATTCCTTTCAAAGATATCGGGCTCGATGGCCCACTGGCTGTATAATTTGATAAAATTATAATCCGTCTGTTTGTTATTGAGACACACCACCAGGCTGTCCTGGTGGATCTCATCCAGGCTGCCTTTCAGGATATGGTGGTGCAAGGCTTCATATTCTCCCTTGATCTTTGGATAAAGGACCACCAGGTCGCCTTTTCTAAAAGCATGATCCATTTCCCGGGTGATCCGCAGACGTCTATATCCCAGACCTTCCTTGATCTCCACGGTCTCCAGGTCATAGATCACCCGGAAGTCGTCCTCTTTACGCTGGAGAGTATCCAGCCACAGACCGGCGAAACCATTCGGCGCGTCTTCCTCATCTTCTTTTAATTGATTGCCCACCTTGGTATTGATAAATTCACGGAGCAGGAAGGCTACCATCTCCTCATAATATTCCGTGGCGATCCTCCCCGGCTGATAGAACAGCCTGAACTGGGCAAGGGCCGCCTCCTTGAATTTTGCCAGTCCCACCACATGCCGGTCCTTTATCCTGTGCAGGACAGAGAAATCCCTTCCCGCCAGCTGATAGATATGCTCGACGATCTCATTCCGCACCTGCAGCACCTCTCTTTTTTCCATGTGCTCGCTTACGAGATTGCGATAAGGAGATTGGGGGCATTTGGAGTAGAACACCGCATTAAAACCCTTCCTGTCCTTGCCATAGGTGCTTTCCAGCATCATATCATAGCATACCACCTGCATCTTGTGGTTGGGAAAGGCCAGGCGGGTGGGGTTGGGAAGAGGGTGGCTGCCGCTTTTTAATTCGATGATATCCTGCGTGCGGGTAGCTTCATTCTTGCAGAGAAGGTCCAGACGGCCTTGCAGCCCATAGTCAGTGGAGAAATAAGTAGGTTCGATCCAGATATCCTTTTTACCCTCCCGCCGCACCAGCTCTTCGATATTGGGGAGATGTTCCGTATGTATGCTCCGGTGTATGGCCAGCATCTCCTTTCGCCCCAGGTGAGCGGCCTTCATCGCGTTTTGTCTGACGGCAGCCCTGAAGATCGTATTCTTGTCCAGTCCGGGATCACGCACCAGCTCATCCAGGTAATAGCCGATGATGCTGCCTTTCAGCGCTGCCGCGCCTGTCAGATCGCTGATCAGGCGGTTTAAAAAGAACAGGTCGCTATTGGCGCCCTGGAAGGTATAGCATTCGCCAATGTCCGTGGCGTCCGTCAGAAAATCCGGCTCCAGCGTGATCAGCGTGTCGAAGGTGGTCTCATATTCATTAGCCCCCGTCGCCAGCGATCGGATATGCTGTACATGGAGGATGGCCTCTTCCTTCAGCCAGCTGCGGATGCCCGTGTAATCGTAATGCTCTTCTTTCCGGATATGGATCTGTACTTCTTCCTCCAGGTCTTTCAGATCGTAAGCAGACAGGATAAACCAGGACTTGCCCTCTGCGTGCTGCATTTCTGTCCAGGAGGAGCACAGCAGCCTGAGGTCCGTGAGTTTTGCATAGTTCCTTTTGGGGTACAGCCGGGTAAAATGACCTTCCCTAAAGCCCGGATCACGCGACACTTCCCGCCCTGAAGACAGGGATATCAGATTTTTCAACAGCATCACGCCCTGTTCGAATGCCTTTTCGGTCAATTTATCCGTGTCCCCTTCATTCACCAGCCGTCGGAAATTTTCCAGGTTACGCTGCTCCACGTCCCGCATGGGAAGGGTGGCCAGCAGGTACCTGAACCTTGCATAAAAGTTCCGGAACACCATCTTTTCGTCGGCTGTGATGGATCTCACCAGCCTGTCGAAGAGCTTGGCAAGGGCTATCATCCGCTGGGTCAGGGCAACCCTTGCCCTCCGGATCATTTCCAGCTCGGATAGGTATTGTTCGGCTTTGATAGTGTCTAGCATGGTTACGGCACCGGTTTGGAATGGCAAACTTAATTAAACCTCCTGATCCGGCCCCGTATTCCGGAAATTTTACGCATGCTCACCCGGATGCCGCTGCACCATCAGCTGCTGCACCGCCTGGATGACGGCCGGCTTCTTTACATTTTTCCCCGGACAGACATGGGTGGTGAGCGGGTCTTCCTTATGCAATCTGATAGTAGCCGGGTCGAGCCCCAGCACCGCGCTCAGCGTCGCCATGGCTGCTATCGCATTATCCCTGACAGCAGCGCCCCTGCCGGAGTTGAAGGGTTCGCTCGCATAGTCGCCCAGCATCTCTATTCCCAGGGCCAGCTTGTTCCAGGAGGGAGAGTGCACACCGGACATGGTCAAAGGAGTAAAGACCCATATCAGGCGATCGTCTATGAACAGGTGGGGACCTGCGCTCCAGTGCTGCTCATCACGGTAGTATTCCACAAATCCCTGCATGCTTTGCCGGGTAAACCCATTGGGTCTGTCCGCCAGGCTGGGCTCTGCCGTATTGTGCAGTACGATAAAGGAGGGGCGCCAGGCGTTCCAGGTGAGGGAGTGACAGTAGGAGTCGAACGCATCCGGTTTAAAGGATAGCCCGACGATGGGTTTCCATGTTGGCATAAGAATGGGTTTGATCCTTTTAAATATAAGAGAATAAATGACATTTTATTTAAAATTCAGGAACTTATTAATATCGGAGGAGAAACCTACCTGTATATTCAGCCAGCTATTGCTCCGGGTGGCCAGGTCGTGGAAAAAAGCGGCGCGCAGGTACAACCGCTGACTCTCATCCCTGTTGGGCAAATAATAAGCCTGGAACTGCGGGTTGATAATGATGTTCTCGTGCGCTTTGAAGTCCTGAAAAACATTGCCGTCCCTGGAATAGTTGCCTCCGCTCTGCTTGATGTCCTTGTCCAGCAGTGTCAGCCATATGAGGCCGGCGGCTACATCGAGACCCGCTTTGGATGAAGTTTTTATCCTCAGAAAACCTTGTATGGATCTTTTAAAGGTCAGCACATTGTAGGTCCGGGGGATCTTGGTGGTATCCGTCCCGTTCACCTGGTAGGTAGTGTCGCGTATACCCGTGCGAACAATACCCGCACCGGCATACAGATCGAATTCCCTTTTATAGCTTTCGATCTTGATCGTGCTGACCTTTACACCCGCCTCAAGGTTATCATACTGCAACAGCTGGAAGCTGGGTATGAAAGTGACCTTATTCCCTCCGCCGATGATACCGGCATCGATATAGCGGAGCTTGTTCTCGATCTTGGAAAATCGCAGGTTGGCCTCCAGATGGTCGAAGAAATAGGTATTGTTCTGCCGGTAGCGTGTTTGCGAGCTCCACCCGAATAAGTGAGTGGTAAAAGTGCCTTCCGCCTGTATAAGACCATTGGGCTGATTTTCGGCCATTCCCACCAGGTCTGTAAAAATATTCAGCTTGACGACGTTATTGATATCCGTCTCGCCGACACTGATGACCTGGGGATGGTGGCCATCGAAGGAAATACGCCCTGTCCGCGTGACAAAAAGGTCATAGATATCTCCGTCTTTCGGGGGGTCATATTTGAATATATCCGATAAATGGAACCAGTATTCCAGACCGTGATTGGTGTTCTTCCATACCGCTACATACAGTTTGTTCATCTTCTGTGATGCCGCACTTACGCTGCGAAGATCAATTGAAAAATTATAATCGATGATCTTGCTGATGTTGAGCTTTGCCAGCGATATCTTCCCGCCGCCAAACCGGTGGCGTAATTCGACGCTATCGCTCATTGTTATGCGCATGGTCCTGGCAAAACCAGTATTAATGACAAGATCACTGCTGTCGACAAATACATAGCCCACCAGGAAATAGTTTTGATCTTTTTTGTTTACCATTCCCTGGACTTCCCGTAATTCCTGCTCGGTCGCCGACAGCGCATCGCTTGTGGACTTGCCTTTGCTCAAATATTCGGCCTGCTGTTGCACAGAAAGCCTCTTATCGGACGCCATCGCATTTATTTTGCTCTCTTCTTCCTTCAGGCTGTCTATTTTGTGCGTCAGTAACAGGCTGTCCCTCTTTTTGACATAATAGTCATACCCCACCAATTTGTACAGTCTTGCTATCTGCACGGAATCCGCCGAGATGAACAGCGGTATTTTGGTCTTGAAAGTAAAATAGGCGACGGCATCCTTCTTGTTAGCGGTATCCAGCGTATGCAGTGCGGCCTGGGCAGCCAGCACCATGCTATTGACGGTGCCGATGGACTGCGATTCAAGGATATCGGTGATAAATTTCTGATCCGCCCCGCCGATGCCATGAGCCTTCAGCCGGGTAGCGATA
>DASZVM010000049.1:0-6832 GCA_035547295.1 Puia sp.
ACGGTATAATACTGGTTACGGGTGATCGGTGAGAAAAGGTCCGCGATCATATACAGACAATACCCGAATATGAGGGTCGTGGCCGGATCAAAGACAACTGGCCGTATGCTTTGGAAGCGCCTGGCGTTCAAATAATAAAGAGTCATCAATATCACCAATACTACGGCAAGTGCCGATAAAAGGAACGGTATGGGCATATCCCACTTAAATATCACGAATACGAGCCAGAAAACATTGCCCATCTCCGTATGTATGTGCATGGGAAGATCATATTCAAAAGGGTTTATCCTGGGCCCATGCATGCCCTCCCAGTCAAGATAACCGGGATCCGGGTCATTTACCTGTACGGCCGGATGAAGGCGATGATGGATCTTTTCCTGCTCGCCGATGTTCACATAATAATCCTTCCATAAGCTGCGCTGCCAGGAATCCGCTAATGTCCAGCCAGTCAGCAGCAGGACAGGAATAAAAAAGGCAATCAACCGCGCCCGGCCAAAGTCCCGTAAAAGAAAAAAAGCAGGTAAAAAGAATATCAGGGCATTGGGCCGTACAAGCACGAATATAATGGAAAAGGCGCCCGCGACAGCCGCCCAAACGACTGTTTTAGGCATACGGACCAGCACGAAATACACACACATGGCCAGAAAAGGTTTAACGAGATAATTTTGCCCGCTTAAAATACTGAACTTCCATGCATCCGTATGAAGAAAGAGCAGCGCGAAGACAAGCACAGTGATCTTTCCTTTTCGTGTATGGGCCAAGGCCAGCGAGAAATAAACCATCGTCAGCAGAAGCAGATAATGTATCGCTATCCACCAGTACTGTATCTTCCACTGGGGCAGTTCTGCCAACGGTTCCATCAGGAGATGAAAGAATGGGCTCGCCGTCATTCTCGAAACCTTGTAGTCGCTGAAATTGAATGGATCATAATAGCGTATGGGATCACCGGTCTTCCATTTATAATAATAAGGTGATATGCCGTCATGCATCAACCTGGCTCCTACGACCCGGTTGCGAAGATCTATCGTGTACACCGGGCCGATGGTAAAATCCCTATAAAGTGCAACACCCAATGTGGTCAACGCAGCGCAGAAAAACAAGATCCTGCCTATCTTATAAGCCATGCCATAAATTTACTTTATTTTTATCCCCATGACGCAAAAAAAATGGTGGCACCACCTCCTGCCCCATGGCATCGCCATCCTTATTTTCCTCCTCATCGCCATCGTCTATTGCACGCCGGCATTCCGGCACAGCGTATTGGTCCAGGAAGATGTCACCCAATGGAGGGCCATGGCCCGCGGCTCCTTCCAGTACAAACAGCAGCATGGTCATTTCCCCCTGTGGACAACAACCATGTTCAGCGGCATGCCCGGCTACTTCATCGCCCTTGACTCGAGGGCCTTCGGTCCCCAGTATTTTGCCATTCCGCTGTTTAGCCTGGGTCTGCCCGTGCCGGCCGGCTTCTTTTTCCTGGCCTGCATCTCCATGTATTTTCTCACACAGGTCCTCCGGATAAACCCTTACATCGGCATCATCAGCGGGCTCGCCTATGCCTATGCCACCTATAACCCTGTCATCATTTCCGTAGGCCACGACACAAAGATGCAGACCATCGCCCTTCTGCCCGCCTTTATCGCCGGGCTGATGCTGATCTATGAAAAAAAATATATCCGGGGAGTCCCATTGACAACCCTGTGCACCGCCATGACCGTCGCCGCCGACCACATGCAGATATTTTATTACGGTCTCATCATCGCGGGCGGCATGACCGCCGGCTATCTCGTCCGGTGGATCAGACAAAAGGATTGGAGACACATTCTTATATCTGCCGCTCTCGCATCCGTCTGCTCGCTCACCGCATACTATGCAATGCCGTGATCATCTTCACCACCGCCGATTTCAGCAAAGCCACCATCCGCGGCGGCAGCGAGCTGGCGGATAGCCCTACAGCCAGGAGCGGGTTGAGCGAAGACTACGCATTCAGCTACAGCCTGTACCCCAATGAAACCTTTATCCTGATGGTGCCAAAAATGTACGGTGGCAGCTCAGGCCCCGAACTGACGGCCCCTGATTCAAAAGCCATGGCCGCTCTGGAAAAAATGCCCCCTGAAACAGCAAAGGAAATACGACAGCAGGACCTGCTGACCTTTTATTGGGGTGGCATCGGCGGCACTGCCGGACCGGCCTATGCCGGCGCCGTCATCTGTCTGCTGGCCCTGCTGGGCATGTTCATCCTGGACCATACCCATAAATGGTGGATAGCCGCCACAGCCCTGCTGGCCATCCTCATGAGCTGGGGAGGGTACTTCGCCGGATTCAACCGTCTGCTGTTGCAATATCTGCCCATGTACAACAAGTTCAGGGCGCCCAGCGTCATCCTGGTGATACCCGTATTCCTGCTGACAATACTGGCAGCGCTTACCCTGCAACGCATACTCGACAGCCCGGACGAAAAGCTGAAAAAGAGATACAAACAGGGCCTGCTGCTGACCGGAGGACTCCTGCTCATCCTGCTATGGCTATACTTCCAGCTGCCGTATTTAACCTGGTACGATCTACAATTCTACCGTCAGGCTCCGGCAACAGATGAAATAGCCAGGGGTGCCCGGGGAATATTCCTGGACGCTCTCCGCGACGATCGTAAGACCTTATTCCTCCATTCCCTTATCCGCACCGCCCTTTTTATGACAGCGGCAGCCCTGGCTGTCACACTCTATCTAAAACGCAGGATCAATAAAATCCCCCTCCTGATCACCATCGGCATCCTGACCTTTACCGACGTCATCACCATCGATATACAATACCTCAACAACAGCAACTACAAACCCCGGACAGACAATCCCGGTGACCAGGTAGCCACCGCGGCGGATAAGCTCATCCTGCAGGACACAGGGTACTATAGGGTGTTCGACAGGCGGTACGCCCTTACGTATGGCGCCCCCACAGCCTGGTTCCACCACAGCATCGGCGGCTATAATGCCGCCAAGCTGAGCATTTATCAGGATCTCATCTCGCATCAGCTGGAAAATTATCCCCGCTGCCAGCCCGTGATCGATATGCTGAATACCCGCTATATCATCGGATCTGATGACAGCGTCATCCAAAACCCTGAACCTTGCGGCCCCGTCTGGTTCGTACAAAGCGTCAAATACTACCAGACCCCCGCAGAGGTGATGACAGCCCTGACAGACTTTAATCCCAAAGACACAGCCTTGCTCTTCCGGGCAGATAGCGCCTGCGCTATTTTTGACAACATCCTGCCCGATACGGCGGCCTCCATGTCAGAGGCAGAAGACAGTTTACGCAGTGGAGGGCGCAGTGATAAGATCTGGCTGGAACAAAATGACAATGACGAGATGATCTACCGGTCCACCACCACACATGGACGTTTTGCCGTATTCAGCGAGGTATACTACGACAGAGGCTGGCAGGCATTCATCGACGGCACGGCAACCCCCATCATCCGGACAAACTATGCGTTGCGAGGCATCTCCGTCCCCCCCGGTCGCCACACTATCCGGATGGTGTTTCACCCACGGTCCTACTACCTGGGCAGGTCTATACAATGGGTGGCAGGTATCCTGACCCTGCTGCTGGTATCGATATCCCTGATTTCCGGTATTTACGCAAGATCTAAACGCCCTGCCCGGCCGCTGGTCTGAAAATTGTACTGGCCCCGTACATGAAACATGTCCTGTACGGCCTCATGGCCCTGACCATAATATCCACCACCTTGCCCGTCCGGGCCCAGGCTCCTATCGGGCCCATACAAGGCTGGAAAATGAATATGGAAGGCGAACATTACAGCTATACGCCCAGGGCGATCATCGGCAGCATTCCTATCAATTACGATATCTATCCCGCGGCAAGGACGGGCAACGGCGACCTGGCGGCCTGGCTGGAAAACACCGTACAAAAAGACCTTGCCGGCCTGCACTACACTCCACTCCCGGGCAAACCAACCGAACAGGACATAAGATCCGTAAGACTCTACTCCGTCGGTGCAAAGGACGCGGCAGGCAAACAATGGCTTGTGAACTATATGGCGTACGTCCGTCCGGATGGACAAGTACGTTATGGACGGATCATCGAATCGCCCGTATCTTCTATCAAACCCTACATGACCACCGCCGTACAGCATTTTATGACCATCTGTAAAAAAGAAGGAGGACTGCCCGCTGAAAACACGGCAAACGCCGGCAGATCAACCACCACGACATCAAAAACAAGACCTCAAAGCATCAGCACACCCGTGACCGCACCCGGCCAGGGACTAAAACCAACGGATATACGAGGCATCGTCATTCACTCGGAAACGGGCATCGGCGTTGGCGGAATGGTCCTCATCGTCTGGCGCCCCTATCTCCTGCTGAAAGACGGCACCTGCTACAAACATTGCGAAGTAAGCCCTTATGACCTGGACGTGACCCGTAGCCGCCAGGCGGAACCCAAACAATGGGGTACGTGGTCCATCGATGGAAAGAAAATGACGGTCACCATGAATGACGATCACAAGCCGGACGTATGGGATTCGCAGTGGCAGTGGGCGAGACCGGCGGAAAAGAATGAAAAGATCACCGGGAGCTATTATACCATCGGCGGCGGCGGCAATACAGCCCTGGGCGGCGGCTCCATGGTCGTCTCATCCGGCAATATAACCTTTTCCAATAAGGGACAATTCACACGGGTAAGCACAGGCGGCGGCTCTTATTCGGGACCTGCAGGCTCCGTCACCGCCTACTCGAACAAGGACGCGGCCGGCACCTACACGCTGGACGGCTATTCGCTGGAGCTGAAATACAACAACGGCAGCACAAGTCGCCTTTCCTTCTATTTCTATCCCGACTCCAAAGAAGTCTTTGGTTTAGGCGACAGGGATTATGTTCCTGCTAAATAAGGACTTATCTTACCTTTGCGGGATGAAGGCGATACTCATCACGCGTAAAGGAGGACCCGAAGTCCTGGAAATGCATCAATTACCCGCCCCTGTGCCTGCTGCCGGAGAAGTCCTGATCCGGATAACTGCGGCTGGGCTTAACCGTAGCGATATCTATTCCCGCAGCTCCGTCGCTTATGGCGCTACCACGGCCCTGGATATCCCGGGATTAGAGGTCTCCGGACATATCGAAGCCTGCGGACCGGACACAACCAGATGGAAAAAAGGCGATGCCGTATGCGCCCTGCTGACAGGGGGAGGCTATGCCGAATACGTGGCCGTCCCCGAAGGACAATGCCTGCCTGTGCCCAACGGACTGAGCCTTATAGAGGCCGCGGCCCTGCCCGAGACTATCTTCACCGTCTGGTCAAATGTCTTCCGTACAGGCAAGCTGCAGCCGGGCGAACGGCTGCTGGTCCATGGCGGCACCAGCGGCATCGGCGTCACCGCCATCCAAATGGCAAAATCGCTGGGCTCCCCTGTATATACCACCGCGGGCACGGACGAAAAATGCCGCTGGTGCGAATCCCTGGGCGCCAAAAAAGCCGTCAACTACAAGACCGCGGATTTCGAGGAAGCGTTTAAAGAGATAGGCATGGACGTGATACTGGACATGACAGGCGGGGATTTTACGGAGAAGAATATACGCCTGCTGGAGACGGACGGACGGATGATATTCATCAATTCCATGCGGGGAAGAAAAGGGATCATCGATATCGCTGAGATCATGCGCAAACGTCTTGTGATCACAGGCAGCATGCTCAAGCCCCGGGATACGGCATTCAAAGCGCAGCTGGCGGCCGAAGTGGAAAAATTTGTCTGGCCGCTGGTGGCCAATGGCGCCGTAAAACCCATTATCTACGCGACATTCCCCCTGAAACAGGCAGGCGAAGCCCAGCAGCTGATGGAGAGCAGCGGACACATCGGCAAGATCGTGCTGCAGGTGAACTGACGGAAGGATACCCCTTGCATCACCGGGGACTCACGCCTCCGGGACAGCCGCAACCCTGAACTCCGGCTCGTGACGTACGGGGAAATTCATGGAGCTGGCAATAAAGCAGAACCTGTTTGCCTCATGGTGCAGCGCCTTCGCCTTTTCCAGGCTGGATGCACCTGTAATGGTCACTACAGGCCGCAGGACGACCTCTTTGAAATATCCGCTGCCATCCGGCTTTTCCATCATCATCCCCTCGGCCTGATCCCGGTAATCCACGACGACGATATTGTTGACGGAGCAGAGATGCAGATACCACAGCATGTGACAGGAGGAAAGTGAAGCCACCAGCAGCTCTTCGGGGTTGTATCGTTCCCGGTTGCCTCGGAAGGAAGGGTCGGAGGAGCCGGGGATGTCCGGCTTGCCGGCGGCAGAAAGGATATGATCCCTGTCATAGGCTTTATAATGAGCAGTGCCTTCGCCTTTATTACCTGTCCAGGTGAGGACCGTGGTGTAATGATGTGTTTTTTCCATAGCTAAAGGTACGGGATAGTTCGCAACTGACCCCTTCTTCTATCTGGTAGATCCTGTCTGCCGTCAACGTCAGCGTATCTTTATGGGAAATGATGAGCACCCCCGCCTCCTGTCTGTACCGATCGAGGACCGAAATGACAAACTGCTCCGTCTTCGCATCCATGGCCGCCGTCGGCTCGTCCAGCAACAACAGCTGAGGTCCCGGATAGAGACAGCGGGCCAGCGCCAATAGTTGTTTCTGTCCGCCGGATAGGGCGATGCCTCCTTCACCAAGCAACGTGGCATAGGATTGAGGAAGGTCTTCAAAAAATCTGTCAAAGCCATATTCCCTGCAAAAACGGCGTACGTTGTCGATATGCTCCGTAGCCGGGTCAAGACAAATATTGGCCAGCAGCGTACCGCTGAATACCGCGATGTCCTGGGGG
>DASZVM010000050.1:0-5842 GCA_035547295.1 Puia sp.
ACCTCGCATCCTGCAACCCTCTGATCGCCGGCGCCGTAATGGAAACCCTCGCAGGGTCGATCCCCAGCTTCTTCCAGTCGATGGACAATCGCACAGTCGTATCCGCATCCGCCCAGCTGGCAATCGCAACAAGCGCTGCTCCTTTTTTTCGATAGACCGTAGCCGGCACCCTATTGCTGCCTGTGCTTACAGGACAATGCCCGCTCCAGTAACCGATCATTTCCGTCCCTTCCATTCCAAATGCATCCCATACGGCCCAGATGGGACGGGGATCCGCGTTCGCGCTCCACGGCATACGGTTGGTCATCCCATATACCATACCCCTGTATGGATTACCACCCCCTTCCAGCATCTCACCCATCAGACCAAAAGGTATACCACTGACCTCCGTCAAAAAGAAGTCGGGAGAGTTATGCTCATAGTCGAAATATTCCCCAAACCAGAGACGGTTGAGATAGGGGAAATGCTCCATATACAAATTGGCGCTGTTATTGAACCCGTCGTGCTTGTTATATTGATTGGCGGAATGGAGATCGATGATCCCGGGATGACCGTCTTGCGTCAGCACCCGCTTTATCCGCTTCATAGTGACCCTGTCGAAAGCCACATCGTCCAGATAAATACCATCGATACCTACATTGTTCACCAGCCAGTTCATACCCTCCACGTAATAGTTATGCCACCGGTTCATCCCGCTGTTGATGATGGCCGCATCCTTTATTTCCGGCACAAACCAGGCAGCAATATAATCCGTATCGCAATGCTCCTGCAGCCAGCTGAATCCGCCGCCGGGACCCGGAGAATATACCTCATGCCCCAGGCTCCTGAGGGCCCAGATCTCATAAGCACGATTGCTCAGCTCGCGGATAGTATTATAAATTTTCACCTTCAACCCCCGTTGGTGAGCCGCATCGATGTACGCCTTCATCTTCTTGTACTCGATAAAAGGATAGTTGATCCAAGGATTGATAGGCGTGGCATGATGGATATTTATTACAGTAGCGCCGGTGGCCTTGATGCTGTCAAGGTCATTGTACTTGTGGTAAAACCGGGTACGCCACTGAAAATCCGTATTCAAAGGATGGAAGGGAGTGATCAGCAGGTTGAAATTGTAGTAGAGCACCTCGCCTTTTTTCATTGTACGGGGCCCGCTGTAATTGTTGGCCGTCACGGTGCTGCCCACTTCATGAATGGAGATACCCCCCTTGCCGGCATTACCCCAGCTGGTGGGCAATAGCAAGGGCTTCGTAAGGTAAAAATTCGTATTCAACGGTCGTACATACTTCTCATCCCGTAAGGAGTATTGCATTCCCGCATTTACATCGCCTATCCAGGCCCCATCCTGGTTTTTCGACGCCACGTCCCACTTCCATTCAAAGTCCTTTGGCCGATACCCTCCTTTTTGCCCCAACCCCATCATATAGACAGCGGACTGTTTGCTAAAAGGCATCTTCAGGGCGATCTCCTGCAGCGAAACATCCTTCAACGCCGTAATTCGCACCGTATAAGCCAGGAACCCATCAAATTCCAGCGATCCGCTCACCTCCATCCGCAGTAGATCAGATACACTCTCACCCCGCCACTGCACTGTACCTAAGTCCGCCCGAACAAACTTCACACCCGAACTTTTAAAGACAATATCCTTTCCCGAACCATCCTTCATCACAAATCGCAAAGGCCCCGTCAGAATATCCTTTGTAACCTTCCCATATCCCGTCATCTCAGGCGTAAACCATGTCTGCACCTGCTGCGGCAAACCATTCGTGCCGAGCCGGACCGTCCTGCCCAAAAGGTCGATAACATTCCCTTTTACTTTCAGGGGCGTATAAGGAGCGATCACAGAGTTCTGCTGCGCCATGGTGGAATTGAGCCAGGTAAGCCTTGTCATTTTCCACGGCTCATCGATACCTCTGTTGACAGCCAGGCCATCCTTAACAACCAACGTTATGTCAACACCCACAGACAATCCCGAGGCAGTGACAGTTACTTTACCTTTATATATCCCCGACACCACACTGGAAGGTACATCCAGCAAACACCAAAGAGGCTGCACATGTCCCTTATCCACCCGTACCTCCTTCACCAACGGATGACCATCATACCCAATCCCACCTGTATTCAAACAAGACAGGTCCTTTGCCGCAATCCTTCCTCCGCCATCCGTCTTAAGATCGCTGAACGACACTTTCACATCCCCAATATCCTCCAACGCATAAACTCCCAGCTGCCAGGCAAAATTTTCACCCCGAAAAACCTCACCTTTAAAGACAGATGCAGGTCCCTGCTGGATCCACCTGTACGGAATATCCCGGACCATACGAATGGAATGCTCACGATCTTCCGGAAAAACCAAAAACTTACGACCGGCATAACGCCCCACCAGATCCTCCACCTCCCGCTCCGTTGCAATCACCTCCATCGGATAAAAGCTGTTGAACTCGTCGATACTTTGTATCTTACTCACCGATACATTAGGCTGTAAACCTGCAACGATACTCCCAAGCCACGCCGGTGCGGCAGTGCTATCCGGCGCCAGGTACCTCCCCTTCGGATAATTCGAGCGCCCCTCACTTTTATAGGGCATATAATATACATAATACGTCCCTTTCCCCGACACGGGTTGGAAATAGATATCGCCCGCCTCCCGTGTCGCAGACGCCACCTTTACATTATCGATCCTCCGGCCCGAGGCAGAGTCCTGCACAATGATCCGTTTATGTGACGGCTCACTGTCCCGCCGGCGCCATGGGATCACGGCTCTCGCCACCTGGCCGTCGCCTTTAAAATGTAATACGGCACGATGGTTCCCCAGTGAATCGGGGTTCCAGCAGCCGGGACAAACACCATATTTTACATCCTGCCCCAACACAGCACCAGTCAGGGATAAAAGACAAAAACTAAAAACAATTCCTTTCATTCTGAAAATAGTTAATAATCCACCGGCAGCCGCATCATCTTACGATACTCGACAATGGGCTGGTAAGGTCCAAATTTATGTTGTATAGCAGGAAAACTATCGGAAAAAGGTCCGCGATCATAATCGATGGGCTTGGTAACCGCATCAGGATAATCAAAGCTCTTGGGATTGGGCCGGTCATGGATCTCATCGTCATTGATAAAGGCAGCCACATCCAGCGCCTGCTGATCGGTGAGAAAAGGCTTGCCCATAGTCACTTTATTATAAGGCATATTTGCCTTCAGCCACCTTGCCATCTTGATGATACGGTGCATGCTGGAGCCGGGCTGATAGGCCTGACTACCCCATAAGGGCGGATAAATAAACGCCGTTCCCTCGGAGTTCAGCTGTCCATGCCCGTCATTGCCATGACAGGTGGCGCACAGCTGTGTAAAGACCTCCTTGCCTCTCTCCGGACTGGCGGCCTCTGCGGGGAACTGGATGCTCATATTCTTCTCACCCTCAAAACCTTCCCCCTTCGGGGCAAAGCTATTGATCCATTTCAGATAGGATAGGATGGCCACCATCTCCCGGCTGTCCAGGGGCAGCGGTTTGCCGTTATGAGGACGCATGACACAGTTGTTTATACGCTCGGCAAGCGTAAGGATCTTGCCCTCCCTTGCCCTGTATTGCGGATAGTTGTCGTGGGAGGCCAGCAGGTTAAAGGAATAGGGCTTTACACCCGCGTCCTGGTGACAGTTGGTACAGCTCATCTTGTTGCCAAGATAATGCCCCTTTGTTCCATCCGGCCCGATATAATAAGCGGTATTCAGCAGCAATTGCCTGCCGTACCGGACCTCCTCGCCAAACACATCGTTGGGAATAAGGGAAGTATCAGGAACGATAAATCCTTTCTTCAGGGACACTGCGCCATCGTCCCTCTTTTCCTTCGCGGACAACCCACATCCTATCAAAACATACACTCCCAAAAAACAGCCCAACAATAAACAAACCACACCTCTTCTTTTCATATCAAAACATTTAATTTATTATGAATGGCTTCACCATCGCCGCTGGAATAAACTGCACCCGATAGGGTGGAATAGCCGTATCCAGCGTCCAGAGCAACATCCCCTTTTTATCGGCAAGCACAGTGATATGTCTTTTGGAACAACAGCAGAGCACCAGCGAGTCATTGACCATATAAGCGCTGCCCATCCTATCGTTGTATATTTCCGCCGGCAGATTGAAGTGCCAGTCCACGGTAGCTGCACGTCCGTCGGGCTGAATATTAAAAGCATACACTCCCGACAAACCCCTGCCAACCCCGTTGTCAAAAAGCATCAGGCTGCCATAAGGGTTGATATGCACGGCATGTGACTGGGAAAAAGTCCCCGATGCCGGCAATCCGACCGTACCGCCTTTGCCCAGTTTCCACAACACCTTGCCGCTGTGCGCGTCCACCTTCCACACCTGTCCGAGATTGTAAAAAGACATAAGGTAGTTGCTGTCTTTGTCGTAGCTGAGGCTGTTGGCATGCATCCAGTCGCTCTTATGTTTTTTCAGATCGCTGTCCGAAAAGGGGTCGCAGACATCGAATACAGACCACTGCCATACCTTTTTTCCCTGCTTATCAAGCACCAGGATGCCATCCCCATTCACCGTATCTGTTTTACCACCGCCGATGCGGCTCAGGTCCATTATACGGGGCTCCTCATATATCGTCACCACATTCCCCGCACTGTTCTTGATCACCTCATGATGAATGGTATATTTCAGATCGCCCTGCCCCTTTTTGAGATGCAGCAGAGTATCGCCCAGCAGATTGATCTCCAGGATCTCGCTGCCATAGCTGGTAGGCTCATCGCTTTTGCCGAGTATCGATATGATCGTGGTGTCTTTTGTAAAATGCGTCACTTTTACACCCGTACCGTCAACCATATGATACCACCGCAGCTGGCCCTTCGTATCTACGATATACATAAACCCCGGGGCTTCCCGCTTATTCATCAGCAAAAAACCGTCTTTAAATACGCCGGGCAGCAGCTCAGGACGGGTACAGCTATACTTGAACTGATCCTGCAGCCACATAGGCAGCGCCCTGGATCTGAAGGTATATGTCTTGCTCACGTTCCGATCTCCGCCGCTCTCGGTCACCAGCCGGAATGAATAATCGGTCTTGGGAACAATATTGCCCAGGACGAGTGCATGATGAAAACCCCTCTCCGACACAGCCGAAGTAAATAGCTTCCCTGCGACGCTATCCTGCCAATACTCCGCATACACGCTTGCATCCGCGTTAGTGGCTACATCCACCTGTATCTTCAGCTCATTGTTGTTATGCAGACCGATGCCGATCTCACGGATGACATTCCCGCCCCGGCCTTTACAGCCGGTAAAGACGATAAAAGAAATAACAGCAAGTCTCTTCATACTTTCTTTTAAGATCTTATCTGTCCGCATTGCTCAGATTGGGGTTCAGATAGGTCTGGGCCAGCGGATAAGGGAAATATTTGTTCTTTGGCATGACGATATTCGACGGTTGCCCGATACGGTTGAGATAGGCGTTCACGATCACATCGTACTTATTCATCCTGATCAGATCGGCCCTTCTCTTCCCTTCATAAAAGAATTCCCACCCGCGTTCTTTTAAAATAGCGTCCCGCAAGCTGTTTTGATCATAGTCGGCCAGGTTCAGCGGCTTTGCATGCGAACGGTCCTTTACCTTATTGATCAGCGTGATACATTCGGCGGTCGGTCCGCTGATCTCATTGATCGCTTCAGCCCTGCTCAACAGCACATCCGCATAGCGCAGGACATCTACACTATGACCGTCATAATAAGTAGTAGACCCCAATGAGTCCGCATATTTCTTTGTGGCCACATCGGCCATGTAGCTTGCTCCCGCGGGTGGTGTCGCGCCGGGCGTAGGTGCTTGTGAATAGA
>DASZVM010000051.1:0-2628 GCA_035547295.1 Puia sp.
TCATGTGGAATACTTGATTTTTCGCATCTAAAATACACATATATACCGTAAAGCCTTCGATAGAAAACTGTCAGCCTTTATGCATACCTGGAGCAGGGAATATGCAGCCTATGAACAAGGAGGCATGCTCATGCAGCTGAACGAAACACCACTTACGGACATACATCTCCATTCACATCGCACCGACGAGCCCGGCATCAACGGTGATATCCAGGCAGCGCCAACCGTGCCCGTGAAGTAGGGGTTCGCAAAGTGCTCGGCTCCCCCAGACGTCAGCTCATCGCACAATTCATCCTTTGTCATCGCCGCGGGCATCGCGCTCCTTGTCGCGCTGCTGACGACCCTGATGCAATCCCTGAAGGCTGCTGTTGCCAATCCCGTGGACAGCCTTCGGTCAGAATAACATTTATATGTGACCTGGGCCTGATGATGGGAGAATTCCGGCCGGGAATGGGCACGACCTTTATATCATCAACTTGATCCCTCCCCCATTTCCCTTACCATGCCAAACGCCGGAAGGAAACCAAACTGCTGGTAAAAAGGTTCAAGGGACTCGCGGGCAAACAACCCCACGAGGGAAGGCATGTTTACATTTTTTTCCAGCCACTGCATCAGCGTGCTCATAAGGGCTGACCCGATCCCCCTGCCCTGCCGGTCACGCCTCACCATAACATTCTTTACATAATAAAAACCCGCATGATCGCTTAGCAGGAATGCAAACCCGATCACTTCGCCGCTGACAGCATCTTCCGCCACTACTCCAAATGCCGCGGTGGAAATAATATTTGCGATCACTTCCGGACGCTCCGCCTGTCCTCCCAACGAACCCTGCACCCGGCTGTATTCCATCACCGTTGGCTTGCGTTCCACTATCTTTATAGCGCCATTGCTTCCCCTGTCACCGGATGCGACCCTTTCATGGCCTTCCCCGTCATCACGCCGCCCCATCGGATCCCCCGCAAAATGCACATAATATCCATTGAGCTCCTTTACCGTATATTGGGCCATCCCATATTCATGCACTTCCAGCGGAGCGACGATCTCTGCATTCCTGCCCTGATGAAAAGCATACAGGTCCTCGACATGCCGCAGCCTGATCCAGATGGCATTCCCTTTCGAAGCCTCCGCAAGGACAGGATGGCGCAAGAACTGCACAAAGGCTTTCTGCCACGAGACGCCTCCAATGCCTGGCGGATCACCCCAGGTCCATTGATGGGTGAACCCAAGGACTTCCTGCCAGTACCGTATGGTTTCCCGGATGTCCCGGACAGGGAATATAGGCTCAACATGAGAAAATACGGGTGGGTGATTGCCTTCCATGATCAGTTGGTTTTAACAAATCTACACATTACTGAATGGTTGCATACGCTTTGTTCTAACGCTCACTGTATCAATAGACAACACACTTTATGGCACTCCTTTTGAGGTTATTATGGGATAAAACCGTTCTCATGAAAAACCAATGTACCCTCATGGTGCTGCTCATCGCCGTATCATGCACCATTGCCTGTAAAAAAAGCAATGTGGTCAAACCACCGGATGAGCCCGGCCCCGACACGACGTCCGTCCCGCTGCCTCCAAAACCCGTCTACCTCACACGCATCCAGCAGGGAACAGACCCTGATCTTTCCAAAGACACTGTTTACAAGCTTACCTGGAAAGACTCCCTCAGGATCAGCATGCTCGTCGACAGTATAAAGAATGATACCCTGGTGGCAGCCTATGATGACGGAGGCTATCTCCTGACCATTACGGACAAAGGCCCGGACTCCGACAACGCCACCTTTACCTATGACGGCAGCCACCAGCTGACCCAGATCACTTACTCCAATGCCACTTCCACACAACAGTGGGTATTCGAATATACGGGCGGCGTGGTAAGCAAAAAGAGCTATTACACCGCGACAGGGGCAGCGCCGCTCAAGCTGAGCCTTTACTTTACCTATGTCGTTACGGATAGCAATATCACCCAGATAAAAACCTATACATCCACCGGCATTCAGGTCGCCGTTGCTACGGTTACTTATGACACAAAACCCAACCCGTTCAGGAATCTTTGTCTGTTCAATTACAGGAAACGGCTCAACATCGATGACATCGCTCCATACGAGGCCTACTTCAATAAGAACATCGTCACCAGCCTCTCTGTGTTGGGTGTGACGGCAACCCTGAACAACACGTTCGACGGTAAACAACGCATCGGCCGGATCGTCGCCGACGATAAGATCAACCAAAAACTATACACATGGCAGTTTTTCTACGAATAATACTGACCCCGCCGCAAGCGGGGTTTTTTATATAAGCTTATTCAACCTCGCATACAGCAGCAGCATGATCGTCCTGGCATCCCGTATCTCCCCGCTGTCTATCATCTGCATAGCCTTATCCGCATCCAGCTCCAGCACCTCGATATCCTCTCCCTCGTCCACACCGCCTCCTTCATTGACCTTCATGGTCCCGTCATATTCCGCTACAAAAAAATACAGTATCTCTGTAACAGACCCCGGCGACATATAAGCTTCGAAGATCTTGCGTACATGGGTCACCTTATATCCCGTCTCTTCTTCCGTTTCCCGGCGGATCGCATCCTCCGGTTTATCCTTGTCCAACAACCCCGCGCAAGCCTCT
>DASZVM010000052.1:0-12836 GCA_035547295.1 Puia sp.
GATCAGCAGGGGACGGCCGCTCTGCGCTACCTTCTCCAGGATGTGCAGGATATCCTTCATCGCGGAGATCTTTTTGTCATAAATAAGGATATAGGGATTCTGCAGCTCTGCTTCCATCTTTTCGCTGTTGGTAACGAAATAAGCAGAGAGATATCCCCTGTCGAACTGCATGCCTTCCACCACGTCCACCGTAGTGTCGGTGCCCTTGGCTTCCTCTACGGTGATAACGCCTTCCTTGCCTACTTTACCAAAGGCCTGAGCGATCAGCTTTCCGATGGCATTGTCATTATTGGCAGAGATGGAAGCTACCTGCTCGATCTTGTTCTTGTCATTACCGATGGTCTGGGATTGACCGCCGAGGTTCTCTACGACCTTGGCTACAGCCTTGTCGATACCGCGCTTCAGGTCCATGGGATTGGCGCCTGCTGCCACGTTTTTCAGCCCCTCGCTGATGATGGCCTGGGCCAGCACCGTGGCGGTAGTAGTACCGTCACCGGCGATGTCCGCCGTCTTGGAAGCCACTTCCTTCACCATTTGCGCACCCATGTTCTCGATGGGATCTTCCAGTTCGATCTCCTTTGCTACCGTAACGCCATCCTTGGTGACGGAAGGTGCGCCGAATTTCTTTTCCAGCACTACGTTGCGTCCTTTGGGACCCAGGGTCACCTTAACGGCATTTGCCAGGGTATCAACGCCCTTCTTCATTTTATTACGGGCATCGATATCGAAGAAAAGTTGTTTTGCCATAATGTATGCTTTGATTGATCTCCCGCCCGGGAGGCGGGAATAAGATTTAAAAATAATTGATATGAATGGGATTAAACAATTGCCAGGATGTCAGACTCCCTCATGATAAGGAAATCATCACCTTCGATCTGGATCTCCGTACCGGCATATTTGCCATAAAGCACCGTATCTCCGATCTTAACGGTCACCGGTTCGTCCTTTTTGCCAGGACCGGCGGCTACAACCGTACCGCGCTGCGGCTTTTCCTTGGCTGTGTCAGGGATGATAATGCCACCGGCAGTTTTTTCTTCAGCAGGAGCTGGCTTCACTATTACCCTATCAGCAAGCGGGGTAACGTTTAACTTTTTGCCCATAGTTGTACTTATTTATTGTTTTTGATGGAATGATAAGCCTGCAATTGCAGGGCGACAAAGGTAAACGAAATTCATACCAAACGTAAATGCCAGGTCATTTTTACAGTTTGTTAAAATATTCCAGGGATCGGAATTGGACCGGGTGCCAATTTTTCAGGTGGTAACGGGCTGTTTGTCAGTAACTGACACAAAAAACCCGGCCGTCCGGGCCGGGTCCGATCAGAAGAGAAAAATAACTCAGCGCTGCACCACCTGCGATTTTACCGAATTGATCACCACACCTACCTGGCCGATCAGTTGATCGGACAGCCCATTCTTCCGGGCCGCAATGACCACGTCCGCCACGAACTGGTTGAAATCATCACTATCGACCTTCCCGCTGATACGGGAATTGGTGGCGGGATCATGCGCATCATGCATGTTCTTGCCGGAATAGGAGAAATTCTTTGCCCCGGTGGCCACGCAGAAGAAATCCGTCAGGTTCTTGCTGAGGGCCGTAAAGCCTGTGAGATTACCGCTTCCTACTTCTCCCAGCAATACCTGGAAGTATCCATTGATCTTGCTGTCCGCCGCAATAACAAAAATGGCGCTGTCCACCACCGAACGCAAGCCCAGGCGTCCCTTCTCGATCATCTGGCCGGAATTGGCAGGATCGTTGACCTTGGTCGTCCCCCCCAGCGAGTCGTAGAGCGTTTGTTTTGCCGGCGAGCTGTCCTTGCTGCAGGATTGCATCATAGATAAGGAGAGGAGGCCAAGTGCAGCTGTCAAAATGGTCAGGTTCTTTCTACATGTCATATTTCCAGGTTTTAAAAATTTAAAAAATGTGTTTGAGCCAGTTGTAGATCCTATAAGTAGCGGAAGACGAGGCCACGGGGCATCCGCCCTTCAGGGCAGTTGCGCCGGGAATATAGCGTTCCGCCTTGTACGGCAGGTTCGCCTTGAGATCGCTGACAATACGATCAGCCGTCGTTTGGATAGGGAAGAAGGTGAATACGGCAATATCCGTCTTCGGGTTCACCAGCACATGGTCTACGCCTTTTTGTCCATAGAGCCAGGCAGTGATCCTATCTGCATCCGCCTGCGTTACAGGCTGCCGGATATCGATACGGGCCATTGCTCTGGTACTCGCATCGGCCGGCCTGGGACGGGTGACAATATAGATATGCACAGCCAGCACGAGTACCGACAGGCCAAAGACAGACAGTGCCACAAGGGCAATTCTCTTCCAGGTCTTTTTCTTCATACAAAAAAAGATTAGTTATTAAACAGTATACCCTGAATGAAAAGGCAGATCGCTTCTTACGGAATGAGGATAATTAGCATGAGCAGAAATTTTCAACCGCCGGGCGCGCTTAACATAAATACGGCAATAACAGGGTAATGGATTTCAGGTTTTTTAAAAATCATCGAATTTATCCCCCGGATGGCAAATCCGTAGTATATTTGCAGCCGCTAACTAAGCTCTTAAAAATGATCAGCAGAAGAAATATCCGGGTAAAAGTGATGCAGACCTTGTATACGCTGGAAGCACAGGAACTTACCGTAAAGCCGGGCGAACACGTACGTATCTTACAGAAACATTTTGATCAGACCAGACAGCTGCTGACATATCTCACTTATTTTATTACAGAAGTGGCCCGCTATGCCGAGACGGATTCGCGGATACGGTCTTCCAAACATCTTCCCAACCACCAGGACCTTAATGTCAACATCAAGCTGGCGGGCAACGAATTGTTGTGGAAGATCCTGGAAGATGCCAGCTGGCAGAAAGCCGTAAGCGCCGACAAGCCCCATCTGCAGGATAATAAGGAGCTGATCAAAAAACTGTATCAGGAGCTGGTGGCAACCGAAGAATACAAGCAGTACATCGCCGAAGAAAGCAGGGAAAAACGGTCCGAAAAAGGGATCCTCGAATTCATTTTCACCGGCCTGATGCTCCCCAGCGAGCTATTCGAAACACACATCGAAGAGCTGTTCACCAATTGGGACGACGATGGGGAAATGGTGAGCCAGCTGGTGATCAGCTACCTCAACAAACCCCAGACCCTCAATTTCCAGGAGATCATCAGCAAGGAGAAGCAGGACTTCGCCAGGGGGCTTTTACAGACAGTAATAGATAAAAAAGAAGTGCTGATGGACCTCATCAAGCCCAAGCTGAAGAATTGGGACCCCGAGCGCATCGCCACCCTGGATATGATCCTCATGCAGATGGGCGTTGCCGAGTTCCTCTATTTTGAAACGATCCCCCCCAAGGTAACCATCAATGAATACATCGATCTGGCCAAGGAATACAGCACCCCCCAAAGCGGCCAGTTCGTCAACGGTATCCTGGACAATATCCATAAGGACCTGGTAAGGGAGGAAAAAATGCATAAGATCAATTTCAAAGCAAACCCGTAGGTTTGCAAAAAAATACCCATGCGTTACATCACCGTAGTTTTATTGGCTGTGATCCTGATGGCCGGCTGCCAGGGCAATGAGACAAAGGAGACGGCATCCAATACTGACACCCTGCGGGACTCCACCCGGCTGACTACGGTGGAATGGCTGGATTCCGCCAAGGATTTCGGAAAGATCCAGGAGGGACAAAAGCTGGAAGTCGCTTTCCGCTTCCGTAACACGGGAAGCAAGCCGCTGGTGATCGAAAGGGTACAACCCAGCTGCGGCTGCACGGTGGCCGAACAGCCAAAGGAACCCATACCGCCCGGCCAGGAAGGAGAGATCAAAGCCTCTTTCAACAGCGAAGGCAGGGTAGGCACCAACCATAAGACACTGTTTGTCTATGCCAACATGAAAGATGCCCGCACGCACCCTTTGGAATTCATCGTACAGGTGGAAAAGAAACCTTCTTAAAAAATTATTCAAACAAACAATAACACAATGACGCAATTAGTGGTTCTATTACAGGCAGGAGGAGGCGCGGGAGGTGGTTCCTTTCAGCTCATCCTGCTGGGAGGTATGATCCTCGTGTTCTGGCTCTTTATGATCCGCCCGCAGCAAAAAAAAGCCAAGATGGCTAAGAAATTCCAGGAAGACATGCAGAAAGGCGACAAGATCGTGACCATCGCCGGTATCCATGGTACCGTGAATAAGATAAATGAGGACGGCACCATCCAGATCGAGACCAGCCCCGGCAGCTATCTGAAGATCGAAAAGAGCGCCATTTCCCTGGAATGGACACAAAATATAAACAAGGCTGTGGCAACGACAGCTGATAAAAAATAGATCAGGACCCCGCTAATGCGGGGTTTTTTACTATGTTGAGGGTTGGTTTAACAGGTGGTATCGGCTCCGGCAAAAGTACGGTGGCGGGCATCTTCGAGGTGCTGGGCGTACCCGTGGCCTATGCCGACAGGGAAGCCAAAAAAGTGATGACGGAGGACCCGATCCTCCGGCAGCAGATCATCCTTCATTTCGGAGAGAATGCCTATACAGACGGCCGGCTCAACCGCCCCTATCTCGCGTCCCAGGTCTTTTCAGATAAAAAAAAGCTGGAATTGCTGAATTCGCTCGTTCACCCCGCCACCATCGCAGCAGGCGAAAAATGGATGGACGCCCAAAAAGACCGTACGCCATACGCCATCCGGGAAGCAGCCCTGATCTTCGAAAGCGATTCGGTGAGATACATGGACTTTGTCATCGGGGTCTACGCCCCTGCCGCCCTTCGGATACACCGGGTGCTGCAACGTGACAAGCTGAGCCGGGAAGAGATCCTCCAGCGCATGCGCAACCAGATAGACGAGGATATCAAGATGAAACTTTGCGACGCTGTGATCTATAATGACGAACAGCACCCCGTGATCTCCCAGGTGCTGTCCCTTCACGAGCAGCTGCTGCAGCTGGCAGCGGCAACTACATGATTACATTTATTTGAGCTTTTATTTCAGCTTTGCCAGGGCTTCCTTGATCCTCCCCCAGGCCTTTTCGATATTATTCATGCTGTTGGCAAAAGAAAAACGGACGCAGGCCGGCTCCCCGAAAGCGTCTCCCATTACAGAGGATACATGGGCGGTATTCAGCAGGTACATGCTGAAGTCGCCTGAACCCGCGATCGTAGTCGTTCCATCGGATTTACCATAATAGGCGGACACATCCGGAAAGATATAAAAAGCGCCTTCCGGCTCGAAACATTTCAGTCCCGGAATGGCCTTCACCAGCTCAAGGGTCTTTTTCCGGCGATCGGTGAATTCCTTTACCATGTCCATCGAAGGGGTCAGGTCGGCTGTCAGCGCTACTACGGCAGATTTTTGCGCGATGGAATTTGTCCCGCTGGTAAACTGCCCCTGCAGCTTCTCGCATGCCTTGGCTACCTCGACATGGGCGGCAATATAGCCCAACCGCCATCCTGTCATGGCAAAACCCTTGCTGAGCCCGTTGATGATCACGATACGGTCCTTCAGGTCCCCAAATTGAGCAATGCTTTCATGCTTACCAGTGAAATTGATATATTCATAGATCTCATCCGACAGGATAAAGATGCCGGGGTGCTTGCGGAAAACGGCAGCCAAAGCCTCCAGTTCAGCCTTGCTGTACACCGCGCCGGAAGGGTTGCAGGGCGAGGAAAAGAGAAAAGCCTTGGTTTTGGGCGTGATGGCAGCCTCCAGCTGGGCAGGCGTGATCTTAAAGCCGCTCTCCAGGGAAGTATGTACTTCCACCACCTTTCCACGGGCGATCTTTACCAGCTCGGAATAGGTCACCCAGTAAGGAGTGGGAATGATCACTTCATCGCCTTCGTCCACCAGGGCCAGGATGACATTGGCCAGGCTTTGCTTGGCTCCCGTGGATACGACGATGTTCTCCGGCTTGTAATCCAGGTTATTATCCCTTTTGAACTTCGTGCAAACGGCCTCCCGGAGGTCGGGATAACCCGATACGGGTGTATAATGGCTCCAGTTATCATCGATGGCTTTCTTGGCGGCGTCCTTTATATGCTTGGGCGTGTCGAAATCGGGTTCCCCGAGGCTCAGGTCAATAACATCGATGCCTTTCGCTCTTAGTTCGCGGCCGAGCTTAGCCATTTTTAAGGTCTCCGGCTCGCTGAACCGGGACAGGATAGATGATAATTGCATAAATTCCGCTTTAGGGCCGCAAAGGTAAAAAACTGAAGGGGTTTCACCGGTAAATAATTTATATTTTTTACCCCTAAAGGATGAAAAACGTCTTGTCCGGCCCCGCCTCCGGGGGGGCTAAAACAGCCGTGGAATAATATAAAATAGCTAATGGTATTCAATTCTAAAACCTATATTTGCGATTCTTAAAAAAACAAACGAAACTTCCAATGAGAGCACTGGTAAGCATATTTGCTGCTTTACTGATCGTTATTTCACTGTACCAACTTTCTTTTACCTGGTTTGTCAACAAGCACGAATCGTCGATGTCAGCAAAGGCTAAAAGAGAGCTCAACAGACTTTATCCCCTTTCGGCATCCGCCCGGTATCCCGGCAACAAAGAGGCTCAGGCTCTTTACCAGGATACGCTTGACCAGGCATACAATGCCCGTTTTCGGAGACTGTTGGATAGTACAAAGGAAACAAAGATCACCTGGTGGGGTACTACCTATCAGAAGTCCAAGGAAAGCGAGCTGCTGCTGGGTCTCGATCTTCAGGGAGGTATCAGCGTGACATTGGATGTTGCCCTGGATGGACTGATCAAGGGACTGTCCAACAACCCCCG
Organism: Puia sp.; assembly: GCA_035547295.1. Taxonomy (GTDB): domain Bacteria; phylum Bacteroidota; class Bacteroidia; order Chitinophagales; family Chitinophagaceae; genus Puia. The sequence goes on from DASZVM010000052.1 coordinate 6,774, forward strand.
CGATCCGCAATTGCTGAAAGCGATCGATCTCGCCAATAAGAGAAAGGTCAATAGCTCCAGCAACCTCATCGACCTGTTTGCCCAGGCTTACAAGGAAGCTAATCCCAACGCCAAGCTGGCGCCCGTCTTCTCCAATGCCAATCGCAATAAGATAAAATTCGACGCTTCGGACGATGCCGTCATCAGCTATCTGCATGAAATGGCCAGCGCCGCCATGAAGCAGACCTACCAGGTATTGCAAAAACGTATCGATAAGTTCGGGGTTGCCCAGCCCAGCATCAGCCTGGATGAGAACAGAGGTATCATCTCCGTCGAACTGGCAGGCGCCACCGATCCTGAAAGGGTGCGGAAATACCTGCAATCCACCGCCAACCTGCAATTCTGGGAAGTATACAACCTGGGTGAGCTGGAGAATTCCCTCGTCAGCGCCGATAAATCCCTTGAGAACTACATCAAAGGGATAAAGGACGACACCACCGCGATTAAAAATGATACGGCAAAAAAAGATACCGCAGCCGCCAACGACCCTAACGCTCACCCGCTGCTGAACCAGCAGGTGATCCACTTTATACAGCCGCAGCAGGACCCCAAGACAGGTCAGCCCCGCTATTCGGCATCGCTGGCGCAGGTAATGCTGAAGGATACGTCCACGGTTAACCGCTGGCTCAGCAACCCTGTCGTACGCAACGCTTTTCCCCAGGACCTGAAATTCCTCTGGGGCAAGCAGGAAGTGGATGACGATGGTAAAGCCATACCCGCCCTGGAGCTTTACGCCGTCAGGACAGTGCCCGGTACGGAAAAAGCACGCATCGAAGGGGAAGCCATAGAAAATGCCAGCCAGGACTTCGACCCCATGACAGGCGAGGTCATCGTGGAGATGAGCATGAACAAGCAAGGCGCAAAGGCCTGGGCCGATATGACCACCAAGAATACGGGCAAACCCATCGCCATCGTGCTGGACGACATCGTTTATTCGGCTCCGTTCGTAAACGAGCCGATCACAGGCGGTCAGTCCAGGATCACCATGGGCCGCGGCCGCAACTCCAACCGCAGCGTTGAAGAAGCGCAGGACCTTTCCAACATCCTCAAGTCCGGTAAGCTGGACGCACCCGCCAAGATCGTACAGGAGCAGGTGGTAGGCCCTACCCTGGGTCAGGAGGCCGTACACGGAGGCACTATGGCCTTTGTCATCTCCTTCCTGGTGATCTTTATCCTGATGCTGGTGTACTATAATACAGCCGGCTGGGTAGCCAATATCGCACTGATATTGAACCTGCTGTTCACCATTGGTGTATTGAGCGCCCTCCATGCCACGCTGACGGCGCCTGGTATCGCGGGCCTGGTGCTTACCATCGGCATGGCGGTGGATACCAACGTTATCATATTCGAACGTATCAAGGAAGAGCTGACAAGAGGCAAGACCTACCAGCTGGCGGTCCACGACGGCTACAGACGATCCCTGGCGCCTGTCCTCGACGCCCACGTCACTACCCTCTTGACAGCCCTCATCCTCTTCTATTTTGGATTGGGTCCCGTGCTGGGTTTTGCCACCACGCAGATACTGGGTATCATCCTGTCCCTGTTCTGCGGTATCCTGGTATCCAGGCTGATCACCGACTTCTACACCAACAAGAACCGTCACTTTAAATATTTCACTCCCCTCTCCCGCCGCATCTTCAAACATGCCTCTTTCAAGTTCATCGAATACAGGAAAGTGGCTTATGGCATCTCCGTAGCGGTGCTGATACTGGGCGTGGGATCCCTCTTCCATGGCTTCAAGGAAGGGGTCGAGTTCAGAGGAGGCCGCAGCTATGTCATCGACTTCCACAAGCCTGTGACCTCCGCTGCAGTACGCGATGAATTGAAGAAGGTAATGCCGGACGCTTCCCTGGAGATCAAGACCTATGGCAGCAACGAGCAGCTGGAGATCACCACGGACTACAGGATACAGGAACAAGGCAATAACGTAGACTCAGCCGTCCTCAATCAGATATATGCCGGTCTGAAACCCTTATTACCCGCGGGCACGACGGCCGAAGAATTTGCCACCAACAAGTTCAAACAGGCAAACAAGACTGTTCTGCCCACTATCTCCGATGACCTGAAAACAGGCGCCGTCAAAGCCGTCGTATTCGCCATCGTCGTCATCTTCCTGTATATCTTTATCCGGTTCCGCGACTGGCGCTACTCACTGGGTACGATCATCGCCCTGCTGCACGACGTATTCGTAACGCTGGCGGTATTCTCCTTCCTCCACGAGGTGGTGCCCTTCCCGTTGGAAATAGACCAGCACTTTATTGCGGCAGTCCTCACCGTGGTGGGCTTCTCCATGAATGACACGGTGATCGTGTTCGACAGGATCAGGGAAGACACCAAGCTTATGAGAGGGGCCAGCAACGCAGAGATCATCAACAAAGCGATCAACGACACACTGAGCCGCACGATCATGACCTCGCTGACCGTATTCCTCACCATCCTCATCCTGTTCCTCGTAGGTGGTGAAGTGACCCGCGGCTTTGCTTTTGCCATGCTCATCGGCGTGATCACCGGTACTTACTCATCTATCTTCGTAGCAGCCCCCTTCCTGGTGGATTTTGCCAAAGGCAAACCTCTGGGCTCAGGGCAGCCGCCCGCTGAGAAAGCCAAAGCAACACCAGCCAAATTATAAAATAAAAAAATCCGCCTTCGGGCGGATTTTTTTTTAGTGGTGTACCACTCTGTGATGATGATGAACCACATGACGGTGATGTCGTTTATGCCCCGGCTTGCCTGTCTGGGCCATCGCCGCCCCGGTCATGATCATCAGCACCAACACTGATAAAAGGATCTTTCTACTCATATTTTCATTTTTTTGGTAAGCAGCTTGCTCAAGACTTCTTGGCAGGCGTCTTGTTCTCCTTGAACCGCTTGTCGGGAGTACCATCCTTCTTCAGATGGGTAGTGGAAGGAGCTGTCTTTGCCTTGGCCGCTGAATCCTTATTGGCCTTGTAGCGCATGTCGGCAGTGCCGTCCTTCTTGGTATGCGCTTTCTTAGGCGTGGTCTGGGCAAAGGTCATGCCGGTGAGGGCCATGAGCAGGCTGGCGATCAGAAAGAGTTTTTTCATAAATAAATTTTTAATTAAAACAAACGTTTCCCCTGTGAATTTATTGGAATTAACCGCCATTTCCTAGTCATTAACCGCGTATTAACAATCGGTTGTATATTAGAATGATGCAAAATATTTGTGTCTTTCTTAACTAGTACTTAACCATTTTCATAAATTAGTAAAGGGAAAGCACAGCAATTTTGCATCCATGCGCTCATCAACCTTAAAATGGATCGTCCTGTCTGCCGCCCTTTTGGCGGCAGTCATCATAACGGTCCAGCTTTACTGGCTGAACATGGTCTATTCGTACGAGCAGCGCCAGTTCAATATCAATGTGGTAAAAAGCGTACGGGGTCTGTTCGAAGACCTCCAGATGAACGATGCCCCCGGCATCAGCCTTCAACAGCTGATAAAAAACCCCGGGAATAACTATTTTATCATAAAGGCGGACACGATCCCCCCCAAAGACTCCCTGACATTCTATCTCCAGGACGAGTTCACCGTTTTTGGCGTGCTTACGGATTGCAAACTGGGCGCATACAGTGCTGTCGGGAAAAAATTCGTATACGAAGAGTTCCTGCCAACGCCGGCTTCCCGGTACCCCCCTTCCAGGACCACGATGCTGGATGTGCCCAATCTGCCGGATGACGGTGATTATATCGTCCTGTTCTTTCCTCACCGTCATGAATATATCCTGGAACAGATGGATTTCTGGATCATCAGCAGCGCCATCCTGTTCATCGCCCTTATCGGACTGGCCGTCAGTCTTTTTTATTTCTACCGGCAAAAATTCCTCGCCGAGGTTCAAAAAGATTTTGTCAATAACTTTACCCATGAGTTCAAGACCCCCCTGGCCGTTATGAAAATAGCATCCGGCGTTCTGGCCCAGGACAACATCCTTCACCAGCCCGAACGGCTGGAACGGTATGCCACCATCATCAAGAACCAGACGGAACACCTCCAGAACCAGGTAGAACAACTTTTGAAAGCTGCATCCTCGGAATCGAAGAACCTCCCGCTGCAAAAAGAGAACATCGATACCCATCAGCTGATAGAGCAGGCCCTCAACAAGGTACAGCCGCTGATAGAGGAGAAAAGGGCCAGGATCGAACTAAAAATGGAGGAAGGCAACGGGGTGCTGCACGCGGACAAGGCACACCTTGAGCTGGCAGTGGTCAACCTGCTGGAAAATGCGCTGAAATATTCCGCCGAACCCCGTATCGTCGTTGAAACGGGCAGCGCAGAGAATGAATTCTATATTTCCGTAAAGGACAATGGCGTAGGTATTGAAAAAAAATACCTCAAAAGCATCTTTAAGAAGTTCTATCGCGTACCTACAGGTGATATTCACAACGTAAAAGGATTTGGGCTGGGACTTAATTTCGTAAAACGTATCATCGATGCGCACAACGGCAAGATCCGGGTCAACAGCCTTCCGGGAATTGGTACCGAGTTCCGATTATTCATACCGATCAATTAAGAAATATGCAACAAGCTCCTAAAGTAAAAGTGCTGCTGGCCGAAGACGATCTTTCCCTCGGATATGTGATAAAGGATAACCTTATCGATGCCGGCTATGATGTGGTACACTGCGCCGACGGACAATCCGCCATCGATAAATTCGACAAGAACGAGTTCGGCATCTGCCTGCTGGATGTCATGATGCCCAATAAGGACGGCTTTGCCGTCGCCAAAAAGATCCGGCAGCAAAGCGATATGGTGCCGATCCTCTTCCTCACGGCCAGATCCATGGAAGAAGACAAGATAAAAGGCTTCCAAAGCGGTGCCGACGACTATATCACAAAACCCTTCAGCATACAGGAGCTCCTCATGCGGATGGAAGTATTCCTCCGGAGGACCCGGAAAATGCACTCGGACAAGACCGTCTTCTTTACCATCGGCGCCCTGCAATTCTCTTACACCGACCTCAAGCTCACCATCGATAAGGAGATATTCAATCTCACCCAGAAGGAAGCAGACCTGCTGAAATTCCTTTGCGAACATTCCAACCGTATCCTGAAAAGAGAGGAGGTCTTGCTGAATGTCTGGGGTAAGGACGACTATTTCCTGGGCAGAAGCATGGACGTATTCATTACCAAGCTGAGAAAATACTTCAAAGCCGACCCGGAAGTCAACCTGGAAACCATCCATGGTGTTGGGTTTCGGTTCAATACTCCCCAAGCGAACGCATAGCCTGTATCTTATGCAATGGATTTAATGATTTATAGTTTTATTACTATATTGCGGAATAATCATTAACTCTTAACTGTAAAACCCGAACCTAAACACATGAAATTTAGTTACCCCGTACTATTGCTGGTAGCTTCCTGTCTTTTCGCCGCCTCCTGTACCAAGAATAACGACGTTACCACCACCATCCACGACTCGACGACGATAATCCAAAAAGATACCGTTTACATCAAGAACCCTAAAAATCCTATTACAGGCTTTTGGGTGGGGTCTTTTCAATATGATGATTATCCCACCGCCGGCAGCTATTATTACTCTCTTAGTCTTTTTGAGGACAATACAGTCGTCAACATGGGTGGCGGCCAAAATGGTGTGCTATATATGGCGAAAGGCACTTGGTCCCTCTCTACAGATTCCATATTAACGGTACATATCGCCGCCGATCCCTTACAGGCCAATTGGACGCAAACGCTGACAGCCAAGTATAGCAGCGCAAACGGGACATTATCGAATGGTATCTGGGCCTACACATCCGGAGGTACACAGGCCGGTACATTCTTGCTAAAGCGGACAGATTAAAGAAAAACAACTATAAATTTCAATAAAAGGTGTCTTCGAAAAGGGGAGACACCTTTACTTTTTTAACTATATTTAAACACCTGAAGATACGCCTGCCTGGGGTACTTAACCCCTGATTAACAAGAATAATAAATAGTTTTGCCCACTCAAAACGTTAAGCAGACCTATGTTTAATAAATGGATTTTTTTAGTCATTTGTGTGACTTTG
>DASZVM010000053.1:0-2706 GCA_035547295.1 Puia sp.
AACCTGGTACGGATGGGCACCGTATCAGTATGTCCTTCGATATTCACAGTAATGTCCGGATTATTGTTCAACACTTCAGCCAGCTTGCCCAACGCTTCCTTCCCTTTGGGGTTGACCACAGCGCTGCCGGATGGGAATAAGAGATTCTCCTGTAAAGAGACATAGACTTTTCCGTTCTTTACAGAGACGGTCAGCTCGCTGGATTTGAACCCCACCAGCGCATCCGTCATTTTCTTCCGTATTTCCTGCGTGGCTCTCTTTTGCTGATCCATCAGGGCCTGTAATTGCTCAAGCTTCCGCTGCTGCTCGGCCAGCTCTTCCCTGCTCTTGCCCAGCTGGGAATTCTTGCTGGCCACGTCGCTGGACAACCGTCCCGTCTGACTTGTCAGGTCCTCCACTTTTTTATTCAGGTCCCCGACCTGTTGCTTTAATTGCCCAATGGAAGCTTCCTGGTCGGCTACCTTGCCGGCCAGCCTTGCGCTGTCACTCCTTGCGGATCCCAATGCGGTCTGAGAAGCCTTGAATTTTTTACTTGATACACAACTCGCTAGTAATAAAGTGCTTGCGACGATACTCAGGCCCAGGTGCAGGTTTCTGTTCATAATAGTAAATTGTGGTTATAAAGTATCTGATAATAGATAAGTCCTTCGTTCTGCAATCATCGGGCCACAAAAAAATATTTTTCACAGGCGGGTGATAAGATATCCGTCACCGATACTATAGTATATGAACCACGAAGATCAGGACCTTGAACAACTTTATCGCGAAGCATTTCCACATGTGGCGCGGCTGCTACATAACCTTGGCGCAGACCTCGACACCGCACGGGACCTCTTTCATGATGCCATGATCATCTATCTTGAAAAGAAAAGGGATCATCATCTGATCACGCATACGTCCCCCCGGCAATACGTGGCAGGCATTGCGCGGATACTTTGGTTCAAACAATGCAAACAGGACAGACAGCAGACGGACATAGGGCTGATAGAGCACAGCCTGACAGCGGAGGAAGATGTCGATCCTGAAAAAAGATCCATCTTGCTGTACAAATATTTAAAAGCCGCCGGCAGCGCCTGTTTGCAGCTGTTACAGGCCTTTTACTATGACGGTCTGTCCATGCCGGCCATTGCCGGGAAATTCCATTACAGGTCTGTTCATTCGGCTACCGTGCAGAAATATAAATGCCTGGAAAAACTGAGAGAAAAAATAAAACATACCGAGATATATGAGGAAGTCATTGCATGAAGTACAGGAGATAGACAGATATATCTTCCGCCGGATGACCCGCCCGGACAGACTTGTGTTCCAGGCGCGGATGATCCTCCAGCCGGGGCTGAAGGAAAAGGTAAGGTTGCAGCAAAAAGCGCACGCCTTTCTCCGTTGGTGCTCCCGTAAAGAGAAGAAGGACGAATTGACAGCCCTTTACCATCGGCTCATGAACGATACGGCATTCCATGCAACCATACGATCAATCTTTTCCTGATATGATATCCGCACAAACATACCACCGGCCTCACGCCGCCATGACATCCCTGATACCTACCGTCATCGACAGCTCGACACGGGGCGCCTTTGACATTTATAGCCTGCTGTTAAAAGAACGTATCGTCTTTTTAGGGACGGGCATCGATGACCAGGTGGCCAACCTCGTGGTAGCCCAGCTGCTGTACCTGGACAGTGAAAATCGCGATACGATAAAGCTTTATATCAACAGCCCCGGAGGCAGCGTATATGCCGGCTTTGCCATCTATGACACTATGAAGATGCTGAAGTCTCCCGTCGCCACCGTGGCTGTGGGCGCCACCATGAGCATGGGTACAGTCCTGCTTACAGCCGGCGCAAAAGGACAGCGGTACGCCCTGCCTCATGCTACCATTCACATGCATCCCACCAGCAGCGGAGCAAAAGGGTATACCGAAGATGTGGGTATCGCTTACCGGGAGCAGGAAAGAATGCAACGACAGGTCTACCGGCTTATATCCCAGCACTCCGGTCTTTCCGTAGAAAAGATAGACGAGCTGTTCAGGCGCGACAAGTTCATGAATGCCGTGGAAGCAAAAGAATATGGATTGGTGGATGAGCTGCTGGGAGAAGCGCAGCTGCTTTGATCACTCTTCCAGGGTGACCTTGTGCTTAGTCACTTTCAGCTTATATCCCTCCCCATGCTTCAACGCATAGTTCTCTCCCCCATGGCTGACAGGGAAACCAAAACAAACAGGATAGTCGTATCCCGCCGTAATATCATGGATGATCTCATAAACACTCCTCCCGAAAGGCCGTGTGGTGTCCTTCATATCCGTAAACCCGCCGACGATCAACCCTGCCAGTTTATCCAGCCGCCCGTTACGCTTTAGCTGGTACAGCATCCTGTCGACATTATACAGGTATTCGCCCACATCCTCCAGGAAAAGTATCTTCCCCTTTGTCTTTAGCTCCGAAGGAGTGCCTGACAGATGCGCCAGGATGGAAAGGTTGCCGCCCACCAGCGGTCCCACTGCCTCGCCTCGCCTGTTCAGCGGATGCTCATCACAAACATACCTGGCCTTCCTCCCTTCCAGCGCATCCCGCAAAGACCTCACAAATACACTGTCCGCCCCTCCGTCATTAAATGCCCCTGCCATCGGAGCATGCAGCGTGGCTATCTTATAGTTGGTGTGGATATGGGCGTGCAGCACAGTTATGTCGCTAAAACCGATGATCCATTTG
>DASZVM010000054.1:0-5233 GCA_035547295.1 Puia sp.
ACCCCCCTGCGCCAAGCAATCCTGCCAGCGACGCAGCCCCGAGCCAGCGGAAAAAAAGTAGGGCCTTTGGGCGATGCGTACGGAAAGGATGCAGGGAGACGACACGGCCTGCGGGCTCCCCTGCCTTGATCTCCTCGTTGATGCGGTCCCACAGCCAGGGAGCTATATTTCTTTGCTTCAGCAAGTCCGCGTCCTTTTGCTCGCTGCCATGAACATATCGTACAATCTCCTGTGCCTTCTGGAAAATGCCGGCCTTATCCGGATGCTGTCTTAACCAGCCCTCCCAATGATACTGGCTGGCCTCTTCAGGACTCAGGACCCAACGCACAAAGTCATCATTCTGCAGCAATTCCTCTATTTCGGACATACGATTGTATCGTTATAAAATTATAATTACTTCTATGTATGTGCATGGATCGCCCGCGGCATACTCTCCTTGAACGATTATTTTTTGAGATTTTTTTTACACAATGGAAATCACCCAGATAAGAAGGGTCAGCATATATTCCAGGTGCTTGCGAAGCTGGAGAATGGCTTTATGTATCAAATTGATCACTGATTGATAATTTATATCCATTATCAACGCGATCTGTTCATTGCTGAACCCCTGGTAAAACCGTAGATTGATGGCTTCCTGCTGACGGCAGGGCAGCTTCCGGATGGCATGACCGATCTTTTCCCGGTGAAAACATTCTTCCTCCCGCTGAAGAATGATCATTTCAATGGAGGAGTCCGGCAGGGAAGGGTATGCAGAAATGCTGGCGGTGGAAACCTCCACACGCATCTTGCTCTCACGAAAAAGTTTATAACGCAGAGATTTAAAAAGATAGAGTGGCACCGACCTCACAGATTGCAGATTCTCCCTGGATCTCCACAGCTCCACGAACAGGTCCTGAATGGCGTCCTTTACCACCTGCTCTTTCCGGATAGTTTTCATCCCATACAACAGCAGGTTATCGATATGTTCATTGTATATTCGGGCGAAGGCATCCTGGTCGCCCTTTTTAAATCTTTCCCACAGCGGGTCGGGGACGTATGAATATAGGTCTTCATTTGTCATTCCACAGTTGCAAGTTCTGGTTGTATAGCAATTTAGCTATTTCCCGACAACCCTCAAAGAAGCATTTTTCCTTAACGTGCCCCTCCCGGACAATGCTCCCTCAAATAAGAGGTATACAACGTGGAAAGATGCTTCCGCGTCCCCTCCCCTTCAAATATCCCATGGCTCCGGTTGGGATACGGCATGAACTGGAAAAGCTTGTTCTCCTTTATCAAAACATTCAATAACATCTCCGCATTCTGGTAATGAACGTTGTCATCACCGGTTCCGTGAATGTATAATAGATTACCTTTCAAATTCTTAGCATAAGTTATAGGGGACCCGTTCACAAAGTCCTCCCTGTTTTCCTGGGGAATGCCCATATACCGCTCCTGGTAGATATTGTCATAACACAGCTGGTTATCCACCGCCGCAATGGCAATCCCCGTCTTATAAATATCCGGGTACTGGAACAGCAGGTTCAACGTACTGGAGCCGCCGCCGCTCCAACCCCATACGGCAACACGGCCCGTGTCCACAAACGGCCATTTCAGGATCTCCCTGGCAGCCATGGCCTGATCACGGATATTCAGCCTCCCGATATTCCTGTAAATAGCCTTCCGCCAGGCCCGCCCCTTGGGAGCCGGCGTACCCCGGTTCTCTACGCTGATATAAATATAGCCGTCCTCCGACAGGTTGCCCGCATAAAGGAAGTTCATGCCTGCTCCGCTCTCATCCTTCACCGTCTGCGCGGCCGGCTCGCCATAAACATAGAAGAGAACAGGATACTTCTTCGTGCTGTCAAAATGATCAGGCTTCACCATCCAGCCGTCCATATCCACGCCATCCACCGTCTTCACATGGAAGAACTCCACCCGCTTCTTACGCTCCGCCTCCTTTACCATGGCGCCGATATCCATCCCGCTGCCGGCCGTACCGGCGATAGACCGGTGCCCCGGAAGACTGACCCATTCCTGCACATCCTCCATATTCGCATTCCCGAAATTGTGCAACGCATAGAGGGCCCCGGGAGAAATATCATAGTCATGGCAGCCCGGCTGATCCGCAGGCGTTATCCTTTCCAACTTACCCTTCCCGTCCAGCTTGGTACGATAAAGATATTGTTGCGTAGCATTGTCCGGTGAAGCCATAAAATAAACATAATTGCCCTTCTCATCGATCCTGTCGATGGTGATGATGTCATAGTTCCCCTTCGTGACCAGGGTCTCCTTTTTCCCATCCCGGCTGATCCGGTAGATATGACGCCATCCGTCCTTTTCGGATACCCAGATAAACTCCTTTCCCCCATTCAGCCAGTCCCAGCCGGCTACTACCCCATCCTGCCACGCGCCCTTGCAATCGATCCACGCGCTGTCACGCTCCTCATACACCTGTGAACACGCACCCGTACCGATATTGCTCAAAAATATCCTGCTGTCATTCTGCTTACGGTTCAGCTGCTGAAGTATCAGCTCGGAAGAATTGGCCGCCCATTCCATCCTGGGCAGATAGGTCTGTTGCGGGTCGCCGGGAATATTCATCCATTTGGTCTCTCCGCTATTGATATCCACCACCCCGATCTTATAGGGAGAAGGCGGTTCGCCCACCTTCGGATATTCCACCGGGATCACAAAAGGATAGATGGAATCCGTCGTATTCAGCATAAGATAATCCCGGATCTTGTTCGCATCTATCTGCCAGTATGCGATATGCCGTCCATCAGGGCTCCAGCGAAAACCATCCCGGCAATCCAGCTCCTCTTCATACACCCAGTCAAACGTCCCGTTTATCAGCTTACGGCTTCCGTTCGTGCTGGTCAGACATTTGGCTGTACCCGTGGACAGGTCCTCTACATATACATTGTGCTCGCTGGTATATGCCACCTTCGTGCCGTCAGGAGAGAACTTGGCAAACATAAGGGAAGAGACGGGCCTGCTCTTTCCCACCTGTTTCAATGACTTGCCGGCGATGTCGTATACCCAGTAATCTCCACGGGTATTATAGCGCCACACCCTTTTTGTATTGGTATAGATCAGCACCTTCCCTCCATCCTCCGAAAAACTGAAATTCCTCACCTGGATGGACCTTCCTTCTCCCGGCGCTACCAGCTCCGTCCGGGGGACGATCACCGTTTCCTTATTGCCGGGCAGCTCTATGCGGACGATATTCCCTTCCTTTTCGGTGTAAAAAGCATTCCCTTCTTTCGCCCATTTCAATTGAGTAGAACCCGGCTGCGCTTTAATCCCCGTCCACAACGACAACGACACGACAACCAATAGCATCCTGACAGAAAAAGACATACGCTGTATTTTTTAGGCGCGGAAATTACATAAAAAACGCCGGTCACCACAGAATATCCATGACGACCGGCTGCCTTATTTTAAACACTAAAACCTTACCGCCTTCTCCAATGACCAGGGATCCAACGCCACCCCCTGCGGCCTTGTACCCAACGGCCCGGGATCCATACCATCCCCGGACGGGGAGGAGCTACCCAATGCCCCCCCACAGCCACATAATGCCCATTCCTGTAAGCCCAATCCTCCTCGATCCAGACATGTGTCGGGCTGGGAGGCGCAGGACGCACCACAGGCGCATAGGTCGGCCGGACAGTGACATACACCTGGGCCGAGGCAGAAGATGTCGCAAAAGAGGCCCCTGCCACCATGATCACAACAATTGCCAGCTTTAATATCTTACTTTTACTCACCTTTAAATAGGTCTTTTCAAAGGTGTTCGTGAAAGCGTTGCATTTCATACGTTGATTTTAAATGGTTATGCCTGTTGGAAACACCAGAAACCCGAAAGTTTAACTTCAAAAAACAAAAAGCCCCGGCTGATGAGCCGGGGCTGACATCTATAAAAAGCTTGCTTATGCATTCACCTTCCTGCCCTTCACCTTGGCGATCACTTCCTCGGCTATGTTATTCGGAGCCGGAGAATAGTGAGAGAATTCCATGGTGGATGTAGCACGACCGGAACTCATGGAACGAAGTTGGGTCACATACCCGAACATTTCGCTCAGAGGCACCTTCGCCTTGATCACCTGCAGGTTGTTCCTGCTGTCCATACCCTCAAGGATGCCGCGACGGCGGTTGAGGTCACCCGTCACATCACCCATGTATTGGTCGGGCGTCAGCACTTCTACTTTCATGATAGGCTCCAGCAGGATGGGCTTCGCCTTTTTGCCGGCCTCACGGAACCCGGACTTGGCGCAAAGCTCAAAGCTCATGGCATCGGAGTCCACATCGTGGTAGCTGCCGTCGAAGACCCGGATCTTCATGTTCTGTACAGGATACCCTGCCAGTACACCCGAGGTCATGGATGTTCTGAAACCATCTTCGATAGGCTTGATAAACTCCTTGGGGATGCTGCCGCCAAAGATATCGTTGACGAACTGGTAGCTCTTGCCTTCATTCTCCTTCAGCCACTCTTCATCGGCAGGTCCAATAGCAAACTGGATGTCGGCGAATTTACCACGGCCGCCCGTCTGTTTCTTCAACACCTCACGGTGTTCGATAGTGGCATTGAAAGCCTCTTTATAAGCCACCTGGGGAGCACCCTGGTTGACTTCTACCTTGAACTCACGACGCATGCGGTCGACGATGATCTCCAGGTGCAGCTCACCCATCCCGCGAAGGATGGTCTGACCCGTATCTTCATCCGTATTTACACGCAGGGTGGGATCTTCTTCCACCAGCTTGGAGATAGCCATACCCATCTTGTCCACGTCCGCCTGCGTCTTCGGCTCGACGGCGATGGCGATCACAGGCTCGGGGATGAACATATTCTCCAGGGTGATCGGATGGTCTTCATCACAAAGGGTATCACCCGTCTTGATCTCCTTAAAACCAACAGCAGCCCCGATATCACCGGCCTCGATGAAGTCGATGGGGTTCTGCTTATTGGCAAACATCTTCATGATACGGCTGATACGCTCTTTCTTGCCGCTGCGTACGTTCAGCACATAGCTGCCCGCATCCAGGTGACCGCTGTAACAACGGAAGAAGGCCAGACGGCCTACAAAGGGGTCCGTCATGATCTTGAAAGCCAGTGCGGAGAAAGGCTCTTTCGCATTTGCCTTCCGGGTAATGGTCTCGCCCGTGTTGGGGTCTGTACCAACTGTATCTTCGATATCTACAGGAGAAGGGAGGTACCGGCAGACGGCATCCAGCGCAGTCTGTACACCTTTGT
>DASZVM010000055.1:0-7232 GCA_035547295.1 Puia sp.
TGCGGGATAATCATACGAACTATCGCAAGTCGGAATTTACCACGGGTAAGGTGGGCCGTCTTTTTGGAAAGGGTTTGCTTTTTTCCAACGGTGACTACTGGCTGCAGCAAAGAAGGCTGATACAGCCCGGTTTTCATATGAAGCGGATACAAGGGCTGTATAAAGTGATGACGGATACGATAGAAAAAGCGATCACCGGATGGCCGGCAGGGAAAGACGTAGATATCTATCCGCTGGTATACCAGCTGGCTTTTGATCTCATCCTGCGAAGCTTGTTCGATCTTGGGCTAAAGCCGGAGAGAAAGAAGGAGATGAGCCTTCTTTTCAATCAGATGCAGGAGTTTGTCGTCAAGGATGTGAACAGGCCTTTGCGTCATCTGCTTTATCGCATCACCCGGCAGGATAAGATCAATTTGCGACGGAGTGCCCGGATGCGGGAGATCATCAGGGACGTCATCCGGCAGCGAAAGCAGGATACGAAGGAATATGCTGATCTGCTGGACATGCTGCTCAGCGCCCGGTATGAGGATACGGGTGAAGCCATGACCGAGGACCAGATCATCGACGAAGTACTGGTGATCCTGCTGGCCGGTCACGAAACCACGGCCAATACATTATCCTGGATGATATCGCTGGTATCTTCCCAACCGAAGGTGCAGGCCAGGTTAAAAACCATCGCACAGACCACGGATATATGTGACAGCGTTCGGAACGATTATATCAATGCCGTGATCAATGAGTCGATGCGTTTGCGTCCCGCGGCCTTTATGACGGACAGGGTGGCTATGACGGACGATCGATATGGCCCCTGGAGCTTTCCCAAGGGGACTGTCATGCTCTCTTTCTTTTATGGTCTTCACAGGCATGAGGGTCATTGGCAGCATGCGGACGTTTTTCTGCCGGACCGATGGTTCGATGACACCGGGAAATTGCGGAAAATGCCCGCTTTTTTCCCTTTTGGCGCAGGTCCCAGGTTATGCATCGGTAATAATTTCGCCCTGGCGGAAATGTGTTTTTTTGTGCATGCTTTTTTTGAACGGTTTAGCATTGCCCCGACGGGACATACGCCCAACATGCTGCCGTTGATCACGCTGCGGCCGGATAAAGTACTTATTTCGATGTATCCTGTATAAACGTCGCCACGTCCTTTTTGAATGACACCAGGGAAGGCAGATGGATATACATCATATGCCCGGCAGGATAATATTTCATCGTGACATTGCTGCGGATCTTTCTTTCCAGACCCAGGTGATCAAAAGTATATTCCGTGCCGAAGAAGGGTGTGGCAAGGTCAAAATATCCATTCAGCACCAGGACCTTCAGGGTAGGGTTCTTGCTCAGGACGCTCGCCATATCGACACCGGTATTGGGTGTTACGGGAAAGCCTTCTCCGCCATTGACCGCATGATGCCAGTCCCATTTAAAACCTTCCGCTGAATAGGCCGACACGTGATAGTTGTAGTTCTTATTGACCTTTAGCTCTGAATAGAAATAGTTCATAAAAGCGGAGATATAGGGCGGGCTGATCTGTGTACTTTGTGGGTCCTCATTAGCAAATTCGCTCAGGAGGTCCTGGTTGATACCCTTATAGCGGGCGTCCAGACGTCCCACGCTTTGGTGCTCGTCACGCAGCAACTCCTGTGAGAATGCCGGCTGGCTCACGCGGAGGTTGGCCTTGAGCCAATATTCCTTGCTCAGACCCGTATAGCCGGACAGTTTGGCGGCTATCTGTGCTTTTTCCGCATCGGTGAGGCCGTCGCCTTTTTGGAGGGCCATGGCATATTCACCCTGCGCGAAACCTCTTACTTCTTTCAGGAAAGCTTCCAGGTCGGCGGGTTTATTGGCCAGCTTGTTGTGGTACCAGGCTACGGCAGCATAGGTAGGTATGTAGAGGACAAAGGAGATATCATCCGCAAAGGTCAGCGTATGGATGTCCAATACGGCGGATACCAGCACCACGCCATTGAGCTGTATGCCCATGTTGTCGTGCAGATAGCTGGCGATGCCTGCCGAGCGGGTGGTGCCATAGCTTTCGCCTAACAGGTACTTGGGAGAGTTCCATCTATCATTCTCCTTCACGTATTGCGTGACGAACTGGCTGATGGACTTTATGTCCTGGTCGACACCCCAAAAGTCTTTATTCGCCGCCTTGCCGATGGGATGGCTTAGTCCCGTACCGATGGGATCTACCATCACCAGGTCGGTGACATCGATGATGGAATTTTCGTTGTCTTCCAGTTTATAAGGGGGAGGATCATTGTAATTTGGATCATTGAGCGCGATGCGGCGTGGTCCGAGGGCGCCCAGGTGCAGCCACATGGAGGAAGAGCCCGGACCGCCATTATAGGCGAAGGTCAGGGGACGGTGAGAGACATCGGTTTCTCCATCCTTTACATACGCGGTATAGCCGAAGAGAGCGATCGACTCGTCCTTGTCATTCTTTAAGAGGAGCGTGCCTGCCACGGCTGTATAGTTGATGATCCTGCCCCCGATCTTGACGGAATGTTTGGTTACCGATCTGTCCGGCTTTGTAATAACGCTGGTGTCCGGGGCGGGCGTGGGTGAGGGCTGTGCATCTGCGGTTTGGGTGGTGAGTATGGCCATGGTTAGCACCATCGCCATTGCTGATGATCTTCTCATATGCTGTCTATTTAGGATTTAGGCAGCCAAGATAAATTTATTTTAGCGATGTTGCGGGATGAGATGGGATGGACGGTGGAAAATGAGTATTTTTAATAATATAAAATTCAGATATGGGTTCAAAGATCCTGATGATCGAGCATGATCCGGATGACCGGTGGCTTACGGATGAGACTTTCCGGGAGGAGGGGATCAGTGACGGCATCGAGTTTATTTGCGGCGCCGACCTGGAGGACTATATACACGACCAGGACAACAGGCCGCCGATGATCATTTTGAGCATGAATGCCCAGCCTTTTAAGGGGGTCGACCTGATACGCAAGATAAGGGATACGGGCGGGTATGACACAGTACCTATCGTAGTGCTGAGCGAGACCGCGCTGCCGGCGGATGTGCGGGAGAGCTATGCAGCCGGCGCCAGCAGTTTTATCATAAAGCCGGCCAGCTACAGCGATGCGTTGTTCAAGATCAAATCCTTTATCAATTACTGGTTTCGTACCGTCGAATTACCTTTTTAACTTCTCCATCTTTTCACGGGTTTCGGCGCTCTCATGGAGAAGGAGCGCCTGCTGATAGCATTTTATCGCCGTGTCTTTCTGCTGCATCGCGGCGAGAAGATCACCCATGGAGTCGTATACATTTGCGCTTTTGGGATAGTTCTCCACATTCATCATAAAGTAATAAGCGGCCCTGTCGAACTGGTGACTTCCCATCAGCTGATACCCGATGCTGTTGATAAGGGGTTCGGGGGGTGATACCTTGTATCCCATCTGCCGGCTGATGATCTTATAATGGGTGGTTATCAACGTATCTGCCGTCCATGACGGCTGAAAGAGCTCGGGGAAGGGGAAATAGACGGGATAATATCTGAAAGTATATCGCAGGCCATCGTAAAATGCGGGCAGGGGCAATGCGCCATGATCACAGTCCGGATAGAATTTCCAGCTCCATCGGAGGAGTGATGGACCAGGCGCCGGCAGCTTTTCAGCAACAGGAAGCTGACCTGTGAATGGAATAAATTTATCAGGGGTTCCCGGAAAGGCCGTCCTGATGGCGTTCCTCAGTGAGAAGATGGATCGTACGTGCAGGCTGAACAGCTCGTGGCTGGTGTCGGACATAACAGTCGTGGTATCCGTGCCCGGCGGGAGATTGTTGGCGATGGCCAGGTACAGGGTCTTTCCCGCGAATTTATTTTCTCTTAGCATGTCCTTTGCCTGATGGAGCAATTTCTGTTCGTCCCACATCATGGTGGGATCTGTGGCGATATAGGCGTTGAACATCGAGGTGTAATGGAGAAAAGCGTTTATCACCGTGAGCCCGCCCAGGGAGTGTCCCATGAAAATTTTATAAGGGGCGGTACGATAGAAGGAGTCTATGTGGGGCATCAGTTCGTTGCCGATGAATGAAAGGAATCGTTCGCCCCCACCTGTATGGCTGAGTGAAGCGCTGTCCATCCTGGGGTCGTGGGCCGGGCGGGTAGGGGTGAGGTCCCGGTTGCGATCAGTATTATAAATGGCTACTATGATCAGGTCTGGAAAATCCACGGGTCCCCTGGCTTCGCTGAGCAGCTGGACCATCGAGGACACGGGATTGTAAAGTCCATCCCCGTCCAGCAGATAGGCCACGGGATACCGGCGGGGGTAAAAATAGGCGTCACTGTAGCTGGAGGGAAGATAGATGCGTATGGTGCGGGTTTCGCCAAGGGTCTTTGAGTAAAGGGTGTCCATCCTGCCGGATTGGGCGTGAGCCTGGAGTGTAAAAAGGAGGGCGAGCAGGAGGGTATTATAGATGGCAGTTGGACTCGGCTTCATCTTGCTGAATTTTCAACAAGATTAGCTTATGACGGCGGGTTGTTTTGCCAAATGTGATGAATTGGGCTGGAAATGTGATGGAAATGTGATGGAAATGAAAAGACCTCCCCGGGCCGGGAGGTCTTACGTTTACAAAGGCACCAGCTGATAATCCTGGAAGGTCAGGGATGCAGATGCTCTTCCGGAAGTCAGGGTCCTCAACACTGTGATATACCCGAACAATTCGGACAAAGGCACGTCGGCCTGTATATTTTGCACGTTGTGCTTCATTTCCGCGCCTTTGATAATACCCCGGCGGCGATTGAGGTCACCTGTCACCGGTCCGGTGAATTCCTCAGGCGAAGTAACATCCACCCGCATAACGGGCTCAAGAAGCCTGGGAGCCGCCTTGCGTGCAGCGTTCTTAAATCCCAGTACTGCCACCTGTTCAAAATCCGGTGCATGAGAGTCCTTCTCATGAATGGAACCATCGATCAGGCGAACCTGCATGGACCTTACCGGATAACATGCGATGACGCCTGTGCGCATTGCTGTTTCAAAGCCTTTGCTGACAGAGGTGATGAATTCCCTGGGGATGGCGCCACCCCTGATCTCGTTGATAAAATCAAGACCAGGAAGATGGTCCTTACGCGGAGATAGTTCAAAATGTATTTCCGCGAAATTGCCTGATCCGCCATTTTGCTTTTTGTATACTTCCTTATGGAAAACGGCCTGTGTGAACACTTCCTTATAGGCTATCTGCGGCTGTCCTTTGTTGACTTCCACCTGGTGATCTTCAGCCAGTTTTTCCAATACTACTTCCAGATGCAGTTCGCCCATTCCTTTCAGTATGGTCTGTCCTGAAGAAGGATCTACTTCTACCATCAGCGTCGGGTCTTCATCCAGCAGTCTGGACAACGCAGTGCCCAGTTTGTCGGTGTCTTTTGCGGTCCTGGCCTCGATGGCATAGCCGATCATGGGTTCCGGGAAATGCATGCTTCCCAATGATACAGGATTTGCCGGGTCCGACAATGTATCTCCCGTCTGTATTTCCTTCAACCCAATGATGGCGCCTATGTCGCCTGTTCCCAACATATCAACCGTTTCATACTTATCGGACATGATCCGCATCAGGCGGCCAACACGTACCTTTTTTCCGGTTCGGATATTCAACAGGGTATCGCCTGTATGAAGGATGCCGGAATATACTCTGAACAAGGTGAGCTTACCGGTGTAATCGTTGGAAACGATCTTAAAAACAAGTCCTGCAAAGGAAGCGTCCGCGTCTCCGGCCGGTGACGGCAGGTATCGGACCACCGCATCCAGCAATGGCTGGATACCTTTGTTCTTATAAGCTGCTGCGCAAAGTACAGGAGTTAGCTGTCTTTTTAACGTTGCTTTTTGCAGCGTACGATAGATCAGAGCTTCTGTTATCGTCTCCGGCCTGGTGGTGAACCTTTCAAGCATTTCTTCATCCGCGAGCGATAGTTCTTCCAACAAGTGATTACGAGCCTGCTCCGCCGCCTGCTGGTGAGGCGCCGGTATATCCGTGATCTCAAAGAACTTCCCATCATCACTGCGCCATATCCAAGCCTGCATTTTTACCAGGTCAATGACGCCTTCAAATGCATCTTCAGACCCGATGGGTAATTGCACTGGTATGGCATTGGCGTGCAGTGTCCGTCTGATATCACCGATGACGCGCATAAAGTCAGCGCCCTGCCGGTCCATCTTGTTAATGAGGACAATGCGCGGGACTTCGTACTTATCTGCCTGGCGCCATACTGTCTCGGATTGCGGCTGCACGCCCGATCGGGCACAGAAGACGGCGACCGCCCCATCCAATACCCGCAAAGAGCGTTCAACTTCCGCCGTAAAGTCGACGTGGCCCGGCGTATCGATGATGTTGATCTGATAATCCTCTCTCTCCAATTCCCAAAAAGTAGTGATCGCAGCTGAAGATATGGTGATACCTCTTTTTTCTTCCCTGGGGTCACTGTCCATCACCGTATTGCCTTCATCTACATTTCCCAGCCGGTGAATAAGCCCTGTGTAATACAGTATGCGCTCAGTAACGGTAGTCTTTCCGGCGTCCACATGCGCCATAATTCCAATATTCCTTAATTTATCAATGCGTGTCATAATTATACTTCTAATAGTGAGAAAATAAAAGCCCCATATACGTAATGGGGGGCTGTAATGGGGAGACAACAAAAAAGCCCCTAAGCAGGGGCCTGGCTATAATTAATTTTGCCTCCCCACGCTATATAAAGACAATACAAGTACTTGCAATCACCGCCCTGATGGTAGTGTTTGCGTTGATACCTGATCTATGTGTGAGGATGCGAAGCATAATTCTTATTAACGGGTGCAAAACTATACAAAAAAATGATAAATACAAATATTACGCTTCCTGGGTTGTCAAGCGTGCCGGAGAAGTAGCCGTCTGTTTGCGCCGGGCGGCCGCCATCAATGCAGGGCGCCGGGATAGTTTGTGGATGCGCTGTACGATCCATGGACAGGGGATCATTCAAAAACGGACAGTTTGAATGAGTGCCCTTCTGTAAAAGTTTGATTAATAGTAATGTATGAAGTTGGCATTTTGCTTGTGGGGGACAGCCTATGATAAAAAATTACCTTAAGGTGGCCTGGAGAAACCTTGTAAAGAACAAGGTATATTCTTTCATCAATATTCTGGGGCTGGCTACGGGAATGGCTGTGGTGATGCTTATTGGTCTATGGATACATGATGAGATGTCGGCAAACAAAAATCACAGGAATTATTCATCCCTGTACCAGGTG
>DASZVM010000056.1:0-6838 GCA_035547295.1 Puia sp.
AATCCTGGATGCCGATGCTGTCGGAAATAAGGAAGTCGCTGGTCTTTACAGCCAGCTTTTCAGCCCAGCGAAGGAATTTCTGCACATAAGGTCTGTATTTGGACCTTTTCCATTCCATACCGTCCATATTGGTGATGATGACGGAGTTTTTAGGCAGCAGGAAGCCCCATATGGAATTGCTGGTATAACCCAGCTGCAGGATGATGTCGTAGCTCCTGCGCCGGCAGTCTAAAATACAGTTTAGATCGTAAAAGAATTGACCGATGGTGCCGAGCCTGTCTTCCGGGTCATGACAATGCCGGATCTTCACACCCTTCCATTCCGATGCCTGGTAGGGATGGGTATGGGAGTTGTAGACAGTCACGTCATGTCCGTCCTTTGCCAGGTATTCGGACAGATGTTCTGCAAACTGTTCAAAGCCGCCGTAATGGTTGGGCACACCCCGTGTGCCGGTGATCGCGATTTTCATGCCAGTTGGTTTTAAGAAATTAGTAGATCATTAGGGTGCCGGGAAGGCACAGTGTATATGTGATGAGGTCTGCCTATTTTTTTCCAGATGAGCTCGTTCATCGTAAAGGCGGCATTTTCCCAACCGTAACGCCTCCGTATAGTATTACTGATCTCCCTGAGATTGGAAGGACGTTCTGCCAGGGCCCTGGTAATGGACATTTTCAACGTGGCGGCATCAGGGTAGATATGCCTGTCGCCAAAAAAAGTAAAATCGCCCATGGCCGTCGTGTTGCTGCAAATGGTAGGTATGCCCAACGCACCCGCTTCCAATGGAGGGATGCCAAAGCCCTCTCCTTTCGAAGGATAGACAAAAAGCTCGGCTGCCCGGTACAACGACCGCAGGTCTGCGTTAGCGATATCTTCCAGAAAAAATATCTTCTTCCTGACCTCTTCTTCCAGGGGCGCCAGTATCTCTTTCAGCTGCGGCACGGGGATAGAGGTCTTGCCTACAAAGACCAGGCACTTACCCTGGCGGTAAAGCTCCAGCTCAAGATAGACGCGCAGCAGATCGAGCTGGTTCTTGCGCGGTTCGATCCTGCTGACATAGAGGAGATAGTTCCGGAATCCGAATTTTTCCCACACTTCCATCGCAGCCTTTTGCTTGTCGTAGGATTCGAAATAAAAACCGGAGACTCCATTGGGTACGACATGAATATTTTCTTCCGGTATGGAAAAATGCCGGACGATCGCTTTTTTTGAATAGGCAGAGACGGTTGTAACAAGGTCGGCCCGTTTAGCCGACAAATAGAACGCAGCGCCTTTCACCATCCTGTATGCCAGCCCGAATTCCCGGGGAAAGTCCTTGAACAACAGATCGTGTATGGTGACTATCTGCAGACAATTCTTCCGCGGTGGGGCAACGTATTGATAGTGGGCCGCATCGATATGGTATCGTGTCATCATCTCCGGCAGTTCATGAAAAACACGTTTTAATTTGGAGATGGTATGGTACCGGATAAAACGGATGCCAGCCGAGCCCGGGAAAAAACCGGCCGCATTTTCGGGGTTGCAGGACGCCAGGAATATCTCAAAATCCCCAATATTATCGATGATCTTATAGAGGTTGTGGATATAGGTCCTTGTTCCCTGGTATTCAGTATCGAATACCCTGCCGTCGACGAAGATCCTTGGCTTATTAGTTTTCATTTCTGTATTTTTTGGGTGTTCGCGAGTCGGAAAGCGCCTTCTTCACGCCCGCCAACAGGTGCAATTGGTCATTCTCGGAAGGGGTCAGCCAGGCGCCTTCACCATACTCATTCCATGCATACACCATAGCGACATGTTCAGGAGATGTGGATGAGGGATTGCTGAGTATCCAATCACGTACAGCTTTTATGTTGCGGTATACGGAGGAAGAATCATACCCCTCATATCGTACGGACTTTCCATAAAAGTTGGTGCTGTTGGCCCAGGGACGGGGGTCCCAATTAAGCGTGGCCACGGGGATATAGCGCAATGGAGCATTGATGAACTGGTTCCAGACCCAGTTGCCAAAGTGGGCGAGGCTGTCTACATTATGCACTTTCTTTAAGTCCTTGTATGCCGGATCAGGATAATTATAGCCCGTCACCACGTCAAAGCCGCAGTCCTTGGCTTCCTGTACAGACCGTATATTCGGAGAGACACATACCGCGAGGGTAGCACCCGGCTGCCCGGCCTTGCTCCGCAGCCCATCCAGGGCCTTGTGAAGAGCTTCTTTGGAGCCGAACAAACGCTCCAGGCTGCGCAGATCAAAAAAGGCGAGATAGGGCTTGCCGTCTACGTGGAGATATTGCGGGTCCTTCATCAGCTTGACCCATTCGTCCGTAACAGCCGGCCAGTCCTCCGGACCGATCTCCTGCCCCGCATGGTTGGCCACCATCAGACAAAAAGCCAGCCGCTGTTTGTTGGGAGCGCCCAGGTACAGGCTCAGCGCGTGATTCAATGCATCCTGGCGGAAATTCTTTTTATCATAGTCCGGATAATACCAGTCAAAGCTGAAAAAAGCAAGCCCCGCATCTGCCGCCAGATCGATCTGCTCTTTCATGGCCTGCGGCGTACTGGTGACCCAGCCCCATTTCGGCTTGCGCTCGGGAAAGCTGTCCCGCAGCTTGGGTGTCAGATGACGGGAATTAGTACTGCCCCAGCCATCAAAATAATATGCCCCCAGCGTGATGATGTCCTGGGCGGCCGCAAAAAAAGGCAGCGCCAGCACGGCGAATAAGAAAAATACTCGTGTCATAACATACTGTTTTAATCCATTCTTCGCTGTAGTTTTTTCCCGAGGCCCATGAACGGGGCCTCCACCAGTCGATAGGTCACGAAGGAGATAAGTATGATGGCAGCCAGCCAGACAACGACGGTCAGGTATGGCTGTGGAGTAGCCGGGATAATGGAAAATACGGTAGCTTGTACCAGGTACAGTGAATAGCTGATCACACCCAGCGTCAACAGGAACGAAGGGTATTGTATCCTTCTCAGGAAAAAACTGAGGGTAAACAGCAGATAGGCTCCGGCAATGGACGTGGTGACAGGCAGAAAGCTCAGCGTCCCCATGGCTTCCGGTCTATCCTTGCCATACAGGTTGAACCAGGTGATCAGGAACAGTACGCCCATGGCGGAAAGAACGACGGCGGTAAAGACGGCCAAAGACACCTTCCCCTGGTGACGGCGGTAATACAGGAACCCGATAAACATGGTGGAAAAATAAAAAGCCGTACCCCACCCCTGTGTAAACAGATGGAAGAACTGCGTACAGATAACCCCGATGAGAACACTCACTCCCAGCGATACCACTGCCAGTGTCACGCTTTTTTTTAGCCACCCGGCCAGGAACACCAGCGAAACCATGATATAAAAAGCCATCTCCAGGCTCAACGTCCAATAGAGATGTAGAATGGAAGGCCTGCCCAGGAATTTCTGCAGCATGGTGAGGTTGGCCAGCAGGTCCCTCATCGATGGCAATACCCCGCCCCGGCTGGCTACCAGCACCAGCGTAGCGATCATGCTGACCAGGTACAGGGGATAGAGGCGGAAGACACGGTTGACCCAGAACTTACGCAGCGAATGCGTCTTCTCCAGGCTGACAGGGATGACAAACCCGCTGCAGAGGAAGAACAGCGTGACCCCAAAGACCCCGAATTGAAAATAATGGCTGCTGAAATAGGCGAAAGAAGGGAAAAGCTTCTCACACGCATGCTGGATCAGCACCGAGAAGGCGGCCATGCAGCGGAGAAAATCCAGGAACTCCAGCCTGGCACCGTGTGTGGCAGCCGGCGTAGCGGCCGGGACCACCGTCAGGATGTCGGCGCGGACCGTATCAGTCCGCACCGGTGATTGATAGTTCAATGTTTAATGCTTATTGTTCAGGAATAGCCGGTATCTCCTCTGCAGGCAGCGGGTCCTTCCGCTGGAAATAGCTATCCGGGAATACGGGAGAAAATGCCAAAACCCAGAAAAATATCTCTACGATGTTTGTGGAAAAGCTGCCCACAAACTGGTATATGAACATAAAAATGAACAGGCACAGACGGAATGAAGACCTTTTTACCCGTGTTTTACGGAAGAGGATCAGCTCTGTCAGCAGCTTGACCGAAAAGCCAACCCATCCAAAAGTAGCAAGCAGGTCGGCCATGGACGAAGGTATGCGAGCCATCTGTCCCGGGTCATCGTTGGAGAAAGCATACACCAGGCTGATAAGGTCCTCTCCAAGTATCTTCAGCTGACCGGGCCCCACGCCAAAGAGGGTACTTTTCAGCCCCGCGATGGACGTAGCAAGAAAATAAGCCTGCGAGCTCCGGTTGTTGATGGATGAGTCATTGCCTTCGAATATATTCAGGATGCGCAGCACGAAACCGGAGTCGGCAAAAAGGGTCAGCACGAGCCCCGCGCCGATCACCAGCATGACAGACAAAAAGACAAGGAAACGTTTGTTCTGCCGGCGGCGCATATTGGAGAAAAAATTATAAAAGACAAACAGCCCCAGTGTCAGCAGGGATATAAAGATGGCCCCATAGGACAGGGAAAGACCCAGGGAAATGATCACCGTAGCAAGCAATATCCATTGCTTACGGGTGATGGTCCTGTAGAAGATGAATTGGAAATAGAACAGGAAGGAAGGTATCAGCAGCAGGCTGTAGTAGGACGGCTCGTAGGTCAGCATCCGCAGCCGGGGAAAATCCGATACCCCTTCGGAAATATCCGTAACGCTCCATACCACTCCGCTCTTGTCCGCCAGCAATAAAAATACACAGACGACGACAAAAAGGAAGTTCAGCTTCAGCACCCTCTCCATTATGGGTTCATAGGTAAAGCTGTAGTATTTAAAATAGGTGTATACCGTCATCCCAAAAAGGAATACGGTGAAGTATAAGACCGAAGATTTCAGATAGGCCGTCATCGAGATCCCATTTGAATAATGGATCACCAACATGGGGATCCAGCAAAAAAGGAAAATAGAGACGCACCTGACGACCGGCGCTTTCTTTACCATCAGCCAATATAAAAAAACAGGGCTCAGCAGGACGGTATACAACAGCCCATCCGGCAGCATAAAGCTGTTGAAAAAGAAATACACATAGCCCACCAGCAGGAAATACCGGTACTGGCTGCGCTTTATCTTAAGCGTAGCCGGGCCGAGGCTTGTATATGGTAGGCTTAGTTCCATCAAGATAATTATCTAATACTGTTACGATATCTTCCCACTGATATTCTTTTACCCGGGCATAGCCCAGCTGTATATATTGCGACCGGTTAAGCGTGAGGTCTCCGATGCCTGCCAGCCAATCCCCCTGATCCCATCCCTTTACCGTCACACCCGCCCCCTGCACCACTTCGATCATGGCGGAATGATGAGGTGCAATGACAGGACAGCCACAGGCCATGGCTTCCAGCTGGGGCAGCCCCAACCCCTCATTCAGCGAGACAGATATAAAAAACGCGGCATTCTTATACAAGGCGATCAGCTCGTCATCCGACACAAAGCCTGCAAAATGGACCAGGCCTGCGGGATAGTCCTTTTCCTGCAATATTTCATCGATGTGCTTCCTCATATCCCCCCATCCCGGATCACCCACGATCACCAGCTGGTATTTACCCGGCTCCAGCTCTTTGAACAATCTCAGCAAAAAAGCAAGGTTTTTCCTCGGTTCGATAGTCCCTACGAAAAGGATATATTCCTGCAAAGAGCCTTTCCGCGCTACCACCCTTTCCTGGGCCACCCGCTCTTCTTCACTTTCTCGTGCCGCCCTTTCCAGGAACCCCGGGTTGATCCCGGCACCCGTAAACAGCAGCTTTTGTCCCGCAATACCAGGATAATATCGCTCAAGCTCCTGCTTCGTATAGGCCGAGTTCAGCCAGATGATATCCGCGCGCTTCATGGATTTTTCAAAGAAAAGGTCCATCTGTACTTTTGTTATCAGCTGCATGGTGCTCCTGTATTGTTTATACACCAGGTCATGTACATAGAGTATCAGCTTTATCTTTCGGGGAAGGAACCATGTCACTACAAAAAAATTCGAAGCGATAAGGACATCGGGATCTATTTTCTTAAGCAGCCTGTGAAATCCCAGGATGGACCATAAGAATCCAACAGATCCGAATACAGGCAGGGGACTGTTCACGATGATGATATTATCTCCCATCAGCAGCTTTGACCTTACTTCAGGATGCAGCTCTCCGTTGGTGAGAATATAGAAAGTATGTTCAGGGCATAGCCGGGCATACGTATTGATGATCGATATGCCGATGTTGGTAACCCCCATGGGCTTCTTTGCCAGACGTACGCCGTCGAATGCTATCTTCATCCGATGATACTTTTAGTATGAACATTCGCCGCATGATCCTTCGGGGTATATCTTATAGCCTTCTTCACCATTCGTTTTAAAGCATATATACCTGTCCTCCACAAAGGCTGATACAACAATCTCCACAGGTATCCGTTTGGCTTCCTGCCGTTGAGAAAAACACTGACGACACCTTCGATCTCATATCGTACCCGGTGTTTTATGCTGCCCGAAATACCGGCATTATACCGTACGATGTCCAGATCCACCGACCTCAGGGGATAATACGGTAATACCCGGAGAAAAAAATCAAGGTCCATCCTGATCTTATAGCTGCCGTTATAGCCGCCCGATGCCGTATATACATCCCTGCGGACAAAAGTAGCCTGATGCCCCAGCAAAGCCTTCTTCTCCATATCCGTCTCATTCTCATCCACGAGTTTCGAATGCTCGCCCGAATTCTCTTCCATGAACCGGAAAGTCACCAACGGGGCTGTCAGATAAGGGGCCAGCTCCTCCAGTGTGTTCAGGGAAGTAAAGCTGTCGCCCGCGTTCAGCAGGTTGAT
>DASZVM010000057.1:0-1757 GCA_035547295.1 Puia sp.
TCTCAAAATGCAGGTGAGGGCCCTGGGAGCCGCCGGTACTGCCGCTGTAAGCGATCAGCTGTCCCTTTTTCACCGGGAAAGCGCCGGCAGGTATGTCGATGGAAGCCTGCCAGGACTCCGTTTTATACTGCCAGCTGCTGACATAGGCGGCAAGCGCGGGAAAGAACTTGTTCAGGTGGGCATACAGCGTCGTATATCCGTTTGGATGCCGGATATAAATGGCCTGCCCGAAACCCGCCGGCTCGACCACCACCCTCGCGACATAACCGTCGGCAGCCGCCATCACCGGCAGGTTCACCTTCTGCTGCGTGCGGATATCCAGCCCCATATGATAATGGTTGGCGCGGAGCTCGCCAAAATTCGCCGCCAGTTTGATAGGTATGTCCAGGGGGTTGCGGAAGTAGCCTTGGGGATAGGTTTGAACAGGATCCTGCGGAAAAGCCAGAAGAGACCATGACACACATAGCGCTATTAACAAATACTTCATAAATGCAAATGTAGTCCCGGAAGAAGAAAATTAATCCCAAAATGAACAAAAAAGCCCCGTCTTCGTTAAATCGACAAAATCTTTTTTTACGTATATACCCGGGTAGGGATGGGGTATTTGGGTACTAAGCAATTCTTCCTCAGGCAAGGTGGGCGCCGCTGAAAAAATACTACTAAAAGGGAAGGTTTTTTTTAAAGTTTGGTACAGCATTTGGCTAAGAATTATTGTCTTATTGATCAGGATATTTTCCATTATACAAAGTGCGCGTCATGAAAGGGATAAAAAACAAAATGGTAGTCTTCGCAGCCGTCACCGTCGGTGGTGTCATCGGGCTGTTGAAAGGTGAAGAAGCCAGGCAGAAATGGGTTTTCCGGCTGAGAAGCAAGTACGACAATCGTCGCCTGATGGCCGAACGGAAATCTATTGCCCGCAAGGGCGGTGTGCTGCTGGATGACATCGAGCTGGCGGCCTACCACAACAACTAATTTTTGTTAGTACGATACATTCGACCCTGTCCGTCTCGAAGCGGGCAGGGTTTTTTCTTTCCTGACCCGATTTAATACTTTTTTAATAGTCCGACAGGTTACATTTTTCTTATTCCCCCTTTTTCAAAAATAATCGGGAAAATTTGCCTCGCTGCCGTAACTTCGCGCAATTTTATATTTTTTCCAACATGCCCAAAGATTCCTCGATCCGCAGTGTACTTATTATTGGTTCCGGTCCCATTATCATCGGCCAGGCTTGTGAATTTGATTATTCCGGCACCCAGGCCGCCCGTAGTCTGCGGGAAGAAGGAGTGCAGGTGATCCTGATCAACAGCAACCCCGCTACGATCATGACAGACCCCATGATGGCTGATAAAGTGTACCTGCTGCCCCTGACGGTGGAGAGTATAGAGCAGATACTGGAGGAGAATAAGATCGACGCCGTTCTCCCCACCATGGGAGGCCAGACAGCCCTCAACCTGGCAAAGGAAGCCGAAGACCTTGGCATATGGGAGAGATACGGGGTCCGGCTCATCGGCGTGGACATCAAAGCCATCGACAAGGCCGAGGACAGGGAAAAGTTCCGTCAATGGATGATCCAGCTGGGCGTACCCGTCGCCACGGCCAAAACGGCCAACTCCTTCCTGGAAGGAAAAGAATTCGCCCAGGAGATAGGCTTTCCCCTCGTCATCCGCCCTTCCTTTACCCTGGGAGGCACCGGCGGCGGTTTCGTACACGGTAAAGACGACCTCGACGAAGCGCTGAACAGAGGTCTGCAAGCCTCT
>DASZVM010000058.1:0-6000 GCA_035547295.1 Puia sp.
GACGCCCTTGATGGGGTGCAGGAGGGACTGGCGACCACATAGTTCGTAGCCCGTATGCCGGCTCTGGCCAGAGAGTCCAGGAAAGGCGTTTGGATGACGGGGTTGCCATAGCAGCCGAGATCGGAGTAGCCCATGTCATCGGTGAGGATGAAGATGATGTTGGGACGATGGGTTGACTGGGCCTGGCTTGTAAAGAGAGAGCCCATGAGCAGCAAAAGGAGATATAAGCGTTTCATAAGCTAATATATGGATTAGCAGCCGTGCGGTGCAGGCGAGGCTCCATTGTTCCTGTATTCCGTTGGCGTAACCCCCAGTTTTGATTTCATCACCGTGGAGAAATAAGCGGCAGAGGAAAACCCCACCTTATAAGCTACTTCCGCGATGGACAGCTCCGTCTCATTCCTGAGAAGATATTTTGCCTTTTGCATCCTTTTGTCCAGGATATATTCATTGATGTTGCAGTTCAGCAGGGCTTTTATTTTCCTGTACAGCTGCACCCTGGAGACGCCCAGCTGCCGGCAGATGTCTTCCACGTTGAAGCTCTCATTGCTGATGTTGAGCTCGACAAGGGCGTTGAAATCATTGATGAACTTTTTATCCAGCTTATTGACGGCAGGGCTTTTCAGATGATGGGAGACATCGCCCGTAAAATGTTGTTTTAACAGCGACCTGTTCTCCAGCAGACTTTTGATATTGCCTTCCAGCACCTGCAGGTTAAAAGGCTTGGTGATATAAGCGTCCGCTTTGTTCCGCATGCCTTCCAGCTGATAGTTAACACTTGTCTGGGCTGTCAGCAGGATAACGGGTATATGCGAAGTACGCAGGTCGGTTTTAAAAAGATTGGTAAGCTCGATGCCATTCTTGCCCGGGATCATGATATCGCAGATGATGACATCAGGCGTATTGTCGAATGCCTGCTGGATAGCCATGTTCGTATTCTCCGCTTCCAGGATCTCGTACGTATCCTGGAGCCGGGATCGTAGAAAGGATCGCAGATCGGGATTGTCTTCGATGATGAGGATGGTATGCTCCCTGGCCTGACCAAGGGCAAAGGTCTTTGTCCCGGGTATTTCAGGCTGCAGCTCGGCTGTATAGATCCTGGCCTCTTCGTAGAGGGATACGTCCCCGGATGTGCCCGTGCATTCCTCCCCCGTGAAATGGGCGTTCCCCAGCGGGAGTGTCAGCGTAAACTGCGCGCCTTTCCATTGTTCGCTCCTGACGTTGATGGTCCCATGGTGGAGACGCATCAGCTCTTTTGAGAGGGTAAGACCCAGCCCCGAACCTTTGTGCGAGTCGTTCTCACCCTGGTAGAACAGGTCGAAAGCATGGTCCACCTCTTCCTTTGTCATGCCCACGCCGTTGTCCTCGATGGTGATAAGGGCGTTGCTCCCTTCCGGTGATCTTTGTATGGTGACATAGATATGACCGTTGTCCTTTGTGAACTTAAAGGCATTCGACAGCAGATTGAAAAGGATCTTGTCCAGCATGGTGACGTCAAACCAGGCATAGAGCTCATTCTCCTTTGTAAAAAGACGGAGATCGATGTTCCTTTTCCTCGCGATCTCTTTATAAGCGTCCAGGACCTCTCTTACAAAATCGATAAGGTCGTTTTCCGATACCCGTATCTTAAGCCTGTCGAATTCCAGCTTTCTGAAATCCATCAGCTGATTCAGCAGACGGAGAAGCCGGACGGCATTCTTTTGTATCAGCAGCATGCTGTGTCTGGCATGCGTGTTTAGCTTTTCTTTTAGCAGCAGCTCGTCCAGCGGACCGAGTATGAGGGTCAGGGGAGTGCGGAACTCGTGGGATATATTGGTAAAGAACTGGATCCTTTCCTCGTTGGCTTCCTGTGCCTTTTGCGCCATCCCGGCGATCTTGTTCTTCTGTTCCAGGATCTCCTGGTTACGGGCCTTTAATTTTTTATTGATCTTCCTGTTCGCTCTCAGGGAGAAAAAGGCGATGGCGCCCAGCGAGACGGCTACGAGAAGAGTGGTGGACAGGATATACAGGTAATTGCGTTGGGTGTTATAGATGCGTCGCTGGTTGTCTATTTTTTGCTGTTGCCGCTCGATATCATATTGCTGGGTGCCGATCTTTTCGGATTGAAGTTTTAGCAGCCGGACATTGCTGGAATCCACCACGGAGGTGTTGAGGAAGTTCTGTTTATTAAAATTCTCCCCGTTGAGGATCTTTACCGCCAGCTGGATGGCCTCTTCTCCGCCCGTGGGATAGAGCAGACTCGCCGTAAGGATCTTGTCGGAGACGAACTGCATGCCGCCCGTGGTCCCCGCCTGGGCATCCACCCCGATGAACTTGATATGGTTTTGAGGCTGTCTGGCTTTGAAAAATTCATAAGCTCCGATGGCCATCACGTCGTTTTGGGCAAATACCAGGTCGATATCGTCCGGCATCGTGTGCAAGCTTTTAAGCCTGTCCACCGTCGCCTGCTTGGTCCAGTCCCCATGGGTCCTGATGAGATGATAGCTGTTGGGGGATCTGTTCAGCCCCTGCTGGAAGCCGGAATCCCTTTCGATGGAGGGCGAGGAGCCGGGAAGACCCGTGATCTCCAATATCGAGCCTTTTGATCTCAGCAGGCTGGAGGCATATTCCCCTGCCAGGAGGCCTACCTCAAAATTGTCCGCGCCGATATAAGCGGTGTAAAGAGTGGACGCTATCTTCCTGTCGATGACGATCACCGGGATCCCCTTGTTATAGGCTTCCTCCACCACGGCCGTCAAGGGCTCCGCTTCGTTGGGGGAGATGATCAGCAGGTCGATGTTTTCCGCCAGCAGCTGTTTTACCTGGCCGATCTGTTTGCGGCTGTCGCCATCCGCCTGTTTGTAGATAAAAGTGACATTGGGGTAAAAATTCAATTCCCGTTTCATTCCCTGCAGCATCGTCTTTCTCCAGTTGTCGGACTCGACGCACTGGGAAAATCCTATCGTGTAATTTTTTGAACGTGTCTCCTGTACACAGGAAGAGAGGAGTGACGTAATAATATATATAAGGGCGAATGTGTAAAATGAATTTCTCATCTCGGCAAGTCAGGCTTTGATACGAAGGTAGGATAATGGGGAGAGAGGCCTTTTTGATTTTGTTTCAAATCTTTTTAAAAATCGATCATTATTTAAATTTTGTTTATTGATATTCAGTTGTTTGCAGGTTGCAAGAAATTGAAACAGCTTTGGAAAGGTATCAGGATGGTCAGCCGTAAGATTGTCGAAATTTTTTAACCGGCTTGCCATATGAGAAATGGAAAGGTCTTTTTGTGGAGCATCGTCGTTGCCTTGGGTGGTTTTTTATTTGGATTTGATACGGCTGTTATTTCCGGCGCCGAGCAGGCCATTCAAAAATACTGGGGGCTGAATGCTTTTCAGCATGGGTTTACTGTCAGCATTGCGCTTTTTGGCACCATCCTCGGTGCGCTGACAGGTGCCATTCCATCCGACAGATGGGGGCGGAAGAAGACGTTGGTGGGGATTGCCATCTTATATCTGATCTCTTCGTTGGGTTCTGCCCTTTCGGTGAACTGGTATGTCTTTTTGTTCTGCCGTTTTGCGGGTGGCGTAGGGGTGGGGGCTTCATCCGTCGCCGCGCCCGTGTATATTTCCGAGATCGCTCCCGCCGGCAAACGGGGCAGGCTGGTGGCCCTGTTCCAGTTCAATGTAGTGCTGGGGATCCTTATTTCCTATCTGTCAAATTATCTCATTGCCGGATCGGGGGATGCATCCTGGCGGCTGATGCTGGGTATCCAGGCTGTGCCTTCCCTGGTTTTTCTTATCCTGCTGCGTTGGGTGCCCGAGACACCCCGGTGGTTGGTCACAAGGCGGGGGGAGATCGGGGAAGCAAAAAAGATATTGTCGGTGATCAATCCTGCTTCCTATCTCGACGATCTGGCCAGTATCCGGTCGGTCCGGCAGGACATTGGCGAAAGTGTATTCTTCTCCCGGAAGAACAGACTGCCCATTTTCCTTGCTGTCCTGTTTGCGGTATTCAACCAGGTGTCGGGCATCAATGCCATTATATACTATGCTCCCCGGATCTTCGAGATGACGGGACTGGGCCGGAGCAGCTCGCTGCTTTCCACGGCAGGGCTGGGTCTGGTGAACTTTATTTTTACCCTTATAGCCATCAATTTTATCGACAGGGTAGGGCGCAGGACGCTGATGATCATCGGATCGCTGGGACTGATCATTACGCTGGGCCTTGTATCCGCCAGCTTTTATCTGCATGCGTTCAATGGACTGTGGGTAGTAGGCTATCTGCTGGTGTACATCGCATTCTTTGCTTTCTCGCAAGGCGCCGTCATCTGGGTATTTATTGCCGAGATCTTTCCCAATCAAATAAGGGCAAAAGGCCAGACACTGGGCAGTTTTACCCACTGGCTTATGGCGGCCCTCATTGCTTTTACCTTTCCTGTTATCGCGGAGAAATTTGGCGGCGGAAGCACTTTTTTGTTTTTCACCGTCATGATGATCCTTCAGCTGCTGTTTGTCTGGAAGTTCATGCCGGAGACAAAGGGACAATCCCTTGAGCAGATCGAGCGGTCATTGATCATACATTAAATCTCATTTATGGCTTTTGCAGATCATCATCCTGTCGTGTGTTTCGGAGAAGTATTGTGGGACATCCTCCCTTCAGGCAGTGTTCCCGGCGGCGCTCCCATTAATGTGGCATATCATCTTCATAAGCTCGGAAAAGAGCCGGCCCTGATCACGCGGGTGGGTTATGATAAGGAAGGCATGGACCTGGTAAAGATATTTTCCTCCTACCAGGTGTGTACGGATTTTTTCCAGGTGGATTATGAATACGAGACCGGAAAGGTCCTTGGCCGTCCCGGCGAAGCGGGTGATATGACCTACGAGATCATGGCCCCCTCCGCCTGGGATCATATCCATTGGGATGAAGGTTTTACGGCACTGGCAGATGGCTGTGAGTACCTGGTCTTTGGCAGCCTTGCGGCCCGCAGTAAAGTATCCAGGGACACTTTGTTCCGGCTGCTGTCGACGGCAAAGCGACGGGTGCTGGACATCAATCTCCGGGCGCCCTTTTACAGCAAGGGCCTGATAGAGGAGCTGATGGGGAATTGCGATGTGCTAAAGCTCAACCTGGATGAGCTGGATCTTCTCACGGGCTGGTTCTCCAATTATCCGTCTGTGCAAGACAGGGTAATGGCCATCAGTGAACGGTTTGACATCGGCACCGTGGTGGTGACCATGGGAGCTGAAGGGGCCATGCTTTACGATGGCGGGATATTTTATCAGCACAAAGGTTATAGCGTGCGGGTGGTGGACACGGTAGGGGCGGGCGATGCCTTTCTCGCGGGATTTATAAAATGTCTGCTGGAAGGTGTCAGGGGCCAGGCGGCGTTGCAGTTTGCCGGGTCGATGGGCGCTTTTGTCGCAGGGTGCGCGGGCGCCTGTCCTGTGTACGAAATGGAAGAGATCTTCAACATTCAATCATAAAAAAACAGCTGCTATGAAACGGTTACTAACTTTTCTTGCCATTCTGCTGACCATTCATGGATGGGGGCAGATAAGGACCATCTCGGGTGTCGTCACCGGGAAAGACAACGGGGCGCCTTTGGCGGGTGTCACGGTTCAGGGGAGGAGCAATACAGCCATCACCGACAGCACGGGTCATTTTTCCATCAGGGCTTCCGCGGGTGACGTCCTTACTTTTTCATTTGTCGGCATGTCGACAAAGATGGTGAAAGTGACATCCACCAACGCGCTGACCGTGGTATTGGAGCAGGGAAATAATGATCTCAACCAGGTGGTGGTCACGGGTTATCAATCACAAAAGAAGGCGGACCTTACCGGCGCCGTCTCCGTGGTGAATGTAAGCGAGATCAAGGACATCCCCGTGGGCAATCCTCTCAAGGCTTTGCAGGGCCGGGTGCCGGGGCTGTATATCACCACCGATGGCTCTCCCCAGGGCGGTGCGACCGTCCGGGTAAGAGGTATGGGGACCCTGGGTAACAACGATCCCCTCTACGTC
>DASZVM010000059.1:0-3158 GCA_035547295.1 Puia sp.
TAGTAATTGTATGCTAAATTTGTTGGCATAGTTTCTAACTTTTGTAATACAAGAACTTACGATGTACCTCTGCAAGACCTTTTTTAGTCTCAAATACGGCACCTTTTCCACGGAACAGCTGGTAAAGGAAGGTGTGGAAGCCGGCGCTACCGTCCTGGCGCTGGCAAATATCAACTCTACCTGCGATGCATGGGATTTTGTACAATATTGCCAGGAGCAGCGGATCAAGCCTGTGATAGGCGTGGAGATACGCAACGGTCATCGGATGCTGTATACGTTGCTGGCCGCTTGCAACAGGGGTTTCCGCTGGATCAACGAATTCCTTTCAGAACATTTATTATCGAAAAAGGAATTCCCGGAAAAGACGGAAGAGCAGCCGTTCTTCAATACTCCCGATGACGGATTCGTCATCTATCCATTGGGGGCAAAAGATCCCGGTCAGCTGCTGCAAAATGAGCGCATCGGCGTATTGCCGGGAGAAGTGAATAAGTTGTTGAAAATGCCCCTGACAACTCATCCGGATAAATGGATCATCCGCCAGCCCGTGACCTTTCAGAACAGGATCTACTACAATCTCCATCGTCTGTTGAGGGCCGTCGATCAGAATACGCTGCTCACCAAGCTGAAGCCCGGGGACCTTGCGGGGGGGAAGGAATATTTCCTTCCGCAGATGGAAGTGCTGGCTGCCTTCCGGCAATATCCTTTTATCATTACGAATACATACAGGCTTTTTGACGCTTGTACCATCTCGATGGAGTTTGGGGGCGACAAGAATAAAAAGATATACAGCGCCAGCCGCGAGGACGACCGCGTATTGCTGGAAAAGCTGGCCCGTGACGGCTGCCGGCTGCGGTATGGCTCCAGCAAAAGGGCCCTGGAAAGACTGAACAAAGAGCTGCGGATCATCGATCAGATGGGCTTTACCGCTTATTTCCTGATCACCTGGGACATGATCCGCTATGCTCAAAGCAGGGGGTTCTATCATGTAGGCAGGGGCAGCGGCGCCAATTCCGTCGTGGCTTACTGTCTGCAGATAACGGACGTGGACCCCATCGAGCTGGAGCTTTATTTCGAACGTTTTCTCAACCCTCATCGCACCAGCCCGCCTGATTTCGATATCGACTTCTCTTACCGGGAGCGGGACGAGATCATCGACTATATGATGAAACGGTACGGCAGACAGTATGTAGCCTTGTTAGGGATGTATTCGACTTTCCAGCACAATGCCATCATCCGTGAATTGGGCAAGGTATTCGGTCTGCCAAAGACGGAGATCGACTCCCTGGCTGAACGGGGAGCAGCCTCCGACAAGATACACCGCACCATATTGCAATACGGCAAGCTGCTGCTGGACTTCCCTGCCACGCTCAGCATCCATCCCGGCGGGATACTCATCTCGGAAGAGACCATATCATCTTACGGTACCGTCCACATGCCGCCAAAGGGTTTTTCCACGACGATGATGGATATGTTCGTCGCCGAGAATATCGGTCTTCACAAGCTGGACGTGCTGAGCCAGCGCGGGCTGGGCCATATCAAGGAATGCATGGAGCTGGTAAAGGCCAATAAGGGTATCGACATCGATATACGCGCCGTGGAAAAGTTCAAACAGGATCCCCTGATAAAGGAGCAGCTCCGGAAGGGGAATACCATCGGCTGTTTTTATATAGAATCTCCCGCCATGCGGCAGTTGATAAAAAAGCTCCGGTGCGACAATTATGAGACGCTGGTGGCGGCCAGCTCTATTATCCGGCCGGGTGTGGGGCGCAGCGGGATGATGGCCCAGTATATATACAGGTACAACAACCCCGGCAAATTCGAATACCCCCATCCCAAGCTAAAAGAGGTATTAGGTTCTACCTATGGGGTCATGATCTACCAGGAGCAGGTGATACAGGTGGCGCATGAATGGGCCGGACTGGATATGGCGGATGCGGATCTGTTGCGAAGGGCCATCAACCCGAAATATCGGGGGAAAGGACACCTGCCGGTGTTGAAAGAGCGGTTCTATTCCAACTGTGCCGGCTATGGCTATCCGCAGGAGGTGACGGAAGATGTATGGAGACAGATCGAAAGCTTTGCCGAATACAGTTTTTGCAAGGCGCATTCAGCCAGCTATGCCGTGGAAAGCTATCAAAGCCTTTATCTTAAAACCTATTTCCCCATGGAATTCGCCGTTGCGGTGATCAATAATTTCGGAGGGTTTTACAGCCGCGAGATCTATTTCTACGAGCTGATGAAATCCGGCGCAACGGTGCATAGACCCTGCGTAAATAACAGCGATTACTATACGAATATACATGGCTCGGACGCATACGCAGGTTTTATACATATAAAAGGCCTGGAACAGGCAACGGTGGAGAGGATATTGCGTCAACGGATGCAGGGAGGGCTATATACCTCGACGGCTGATGTTATCGAAAGAACCGGGGTATCGCCTGAGCAGCTGGAGCTCCTGATACGGGTGGATGCATTGCGTTTTACGGGAAAGACAAAGAAAGAGCTGCTCTGGGAAGGCGATTTTCTGCAGAAGAAGACCCGGCCTCATGGACAGGCTTGTCAGCCTTTGTTCAGGACAGCTCCGCTTACGTTCAGCCTGCCTGTGCTGCCCAGCTATCCTCTGGAAGACGTTTACGATGATATAGAGCTGCTGGGCTTTCCTGTTTGTGATCCGTTCACGCTGACGGACGACGACCCTGCAAAATATGTTCCGGCGAGAGAATTGTCAGGTTATGCGGGAAAGGTGATCACTGTGATGGGCTATCATGTTACCCATAAACCTGTGCGTACCATCAAAGGGGAGATGATGAGCTTTGGGACCTTTCTCGACGTAAATAAAGACTGGATAGATACGGTGCATTTTCCCCAGGTGCATGCGGCGTATCCGCCCAGGGCCGGGTTTTACAGGATCACGGGGAAGGTGGTGGTGGAGTTTGGGGTGTATACCATCGAGGTGTTAAAAATGGAAAAAGTCGGGATAAAAAAAAGACAGATTGGGCAAGTTAGTCAGGATTGATGATGTATTTAGTCCATAAAGATGACTTATTAAGGCCTTGCATGAAAAAGGTCGCATCAACTCCTTTTCAGACATCTATGAACGAGTGGGAAGAACGCGTTTGGCGCTTAATATGGGCATCAGGGTTGACAGATTTAATAAA
>DASZVM010000060.1:0-2798 GCA_035547295.1 Puia sp.
TATCTTTTGGTCCAGGGTCCTTTTTAAACGCTCCAGCTTTACAAAGAATTCGGAGTCCAGGCTAAAGAAATAGCCGATATACTCTTCCTTGATCTTATTGGCCTCCTCCAGCTTTTCGTTTATCTGTCGCTGGACCTCATGCGCTTCGGTGATCATTTGCTGGGCTTTTTTCAGCTGCCGGACCTGTCGCCGGATGATGACGATGAGGACGACAAGGGCTATCAGCAGGAGGGTGACCACGATGGAATAGCGGATGAGGAGCCTTCGTTCGGACTCGACGGCATTGATCTTTTCGCCTTCTATCAGGGAAAGGATGCTGCTTACCTGGACCTTTCGCTGCCGGGCGCCGTAGAATTCGGCATTGGCGATGGCCGATTCGATAAAGAGGGAGGCATGGCGGACATCGCCGTTTTTATATAGCAGATCGGCCAGATTGAAGATGGCAAAGGTTTCTTTTGTCGAGCTGCGGATGTCGGCAAGGGCAGCTTCGATCATCAGGTCGATGGCTTTACCTGTCTGTCCTTTTTGCTGGTAGATGCCGCTGAGGGTGGATGTGGTCAGCGCCAGCTGATGGTCTGTCAGATGATGGCTGCTCAACAGCTTTTCGAAAAAGACGGCGGCCTGGTCCGTGCGATTGCTTTTGAAGTCCCTCAACCCGCTGTAATAGATATATTCAAAAGAGGCGGGTTGATAAAAGGCCAGTGCGGAATCCATATAGCTGTTGCCTTTATGATCGTACAGCTGTGAGTGGTAGGGGCCATCGTAATCATAGTTGGCCAGGTCGTAGTAGTACCGGCCCATCAGGGTATAGTAGACGGCTTTCAGGGAGTCCGGCTCCTGTGCGATGACAGTGATGCGCAGCGAGTCATACGTTTCACGGAAGAGACCGGAGGAGAGCAGGATAAAGCACAGGTTGAGCCGGGCTTCTGTGATCAGTTGCCTATTGCCGGTCCGCAGCGCAATGTCCTGCATTTTTCCCGCATAACGATAGGCGGAGTCATAATGGAAAATGCGGTATTCGTCGTAGAGGTCTTTATAGAGCCTGAACAACGTCTCGGGGTCACGGGTTGTGTCGGTATGGAGCCGGACTTGCAGCTGCCCGATCTTCTTCGATTTCTCTGCATCGTAGGCAGGGGCCTTTTCGATGGCATTGGTGAGCGCTGCCAGCAGGCTGTCGGTACGGGCCTGTCCTTTCACTGTACAAGCGATCAATAGGATCCAGCAGGAAATTACCCACTTCATATCTGCGTAACGATGATTTAAGGCGGAAAGATAATTGAATGGCATCTATATTGAAAATATTTTCATGCGTGTCTTTGCCGGTGAAGATCAATCACCTGTCAGCTGACAATTCTCCGGACATGTCACTATTTTCCATATCCCGTCTGTATAAATTGGTGCTGTTGGATGGCAGTTATTTCTTTGGTAGCCTAAACTTGCTTATATGAAGAAGATACTACACCTTTTACTATGTCTTGCCTTTTTTATCACGCCCCGGGCGCATGCACAAGACCCTCCCCAGTATGGAACTCCTTTCAGCGGTGTCCCGGATGTCAGGGATGTTACCATGTACCAGGTGAATATCCGGGCATTCAGTTCCACCCGCAATCTGCAGGGAGTGTCGGCGCGGTTGGATCAGATAAGGTCGCTGGGGGTCAACGTGATCTACCTGATGCCTGTTTATCCGGTGGGGACGTTGAATTCCTTTAACTCGCCCTATTGTATAAAGGACTTTCAATCCGTGGGCGCTGAGTACGGATCACTTGCAGATCTCCGTAACCTGGTGGATGGCGCTCATAGCCGTGGGATGGCGGTGATCCTGGACTGGGTGGTGAACCAAACGTCCTGGGACCATCCCTGGATCACGCAGCACCCGGACTGGTATATTCGCGACGGCAATGGGAATATACAGGACCTCAATGGGTATACGGATGTCGCTGCCCTGAATTTTGGCAGCACGGCCATGCGTACGGCGATGATCAGCGCCATGCGGTCCTGGGTGTTCACGGCCAATGTGGATGGGTTCCGCTGTGATTTCGCCGACAACCCGCCTATCGATTTCTGGCAACAGGCCATTACCTCGTTGAGAGGTATTACTACTCACCGGCTGCTGCTGATGGCAGAGGGCACCCGCTCCGGTAATTATGGGGCCGGCTTTGATTACAATTTCGGGATGCAATTCTACGGCAGCAGCCTGAGGCCCATTTTCAGCGGAGGCCCCGTCACGGCCATCGACAATTCCAATACGGTGGAGTATACGGGCAGCTCGGGCAGCCAGCAGATCATCCGGTACCTCACCAATCATGATGTGGATGGTTCTGACGGCGCGCCCGTGACGCTTTTTGGCGGCAAGACAGGCTCCATGGCCGCCTTTGTGGTAGTAGCATACATGAAGGGAGTGCCCTTTATTTATAATGGACAGGAGGTGGCTTTTCCGACGGCTATTACTTTTCCTTTTACGTCTACTGTCATTAACTGGAGCCTTAACCCGGATGTGACGGCGGAATATGCAAAGGTCATTGCTTTCCGTAACAGCAGCGATGCCATTCGCCGGGGAACGCTGGTGTCCTACACTAATAATGATGTCTGCGCTTTTACAAAGACGTCTGGTACAGAGCAGGTGGTGGTGTTCTCCAACCTGCGGAATGCGGCCATCAATTATTCCCTGCCCGCGGCCTTACAGAATACCACCTGGAAAGATGCTTATTCGGGTGCTACGGTGACCCTGGGTACTATGCTTGCATTAAGCGCTTATCAGTACAGGGTGCTGACCAGTGCAAACGTGACACCGCCGCCTT
>DASZVM010000061.1:0-3260 GCA_035547295.1 Puia sp.
TGTTTGTGACGATTGAATATTAGGCCAGATTTCAGTTGAAAAGTATACCACTTAGCGGGCTGCAAATATAAGGGTTTCGATCATTGGTTATGGGTAGTAGCTTGGCTATGGATGCCTTCCAAAACCTTATCAATAGACTTATGGGCGAAGCCCATTCCTTTGCTTTCTTTTTTTGGTCCTTTTTTTCTTTGCTGCATGTTCTTTTTTTTTGTGATTAAAATTGGCCTATTGCTGGCTGATAGTGGCTTTTGCCGTAGCTTTGCATCATCAGAGAGAAGCGGAAGCGGGCTCTGCTGAGGAGCA
Organism: Puia sp.; assembly: GCA_035547295.1. Taxonomy (GTDB): domain Bacteria; phylum Bacteroidota; class Bacteroidia; order Chitinophagales; family Chitinophagaceae; genus Puia. The sequence continues at coordinate 304 of DASZVM010000061.1, forward strand.
CCCCGCCAGGAATATCCCTGATTAGCTGAGCTGATATAGATTACTGCGAGAGGGTCTTGTTCTTCGGACCGATCATTTTTTTCGTCTCCTTCATCCGGTACGATTTCCCATTCATGTTGACCAGATGGGCCTTGTGAGTAAGCCTGTCGAGCAAGGCTGCAGTCAGGATGGTATCCTTTCCGAAGATGTGCTGCCATTTGTCGAAGGACTGATTGGAGGTGATGATGGTGGATTTGATGCCTGACCGCAGGGACAGGTGATTGAACAACATTTCGGCTCCCTGTTTGTCAAAGGAGATATAGCCAAGTTCATCGCAGATGACCAGGTCATATTTCTCAAATCGGCTTTCCAGTGTCCGCAGCGTTTTGGAAGAATGGCATTCCCTGATCTGGGTAAGGAGTTTGGCTACCTGGGTGAACATGACGGAGCGGCCTTCCATGCAGGCCTTAATACCCAGTCCGACGGCGATATGTGTTTTGCCGGTTCCCGGGCTGCCTCCCAAAATGATATTCTGGCCTTGCTTAATGAAGTCCAGTGTTTCCAGCTCGGGCAGTTTCGTTTTACCATCTTCAGGTAATTCATCCCTGTCCAGGTCCTGGAGATACTTCAACTGGGGGAAGCTGGCATAGCGAAGGCGGGCCTTTTCCCGGTTAATGTTGCGCTGCTCCACCTCTCTGGTCAGGATGGCCAGGATCACTTCTTCATGGGATGCGTTCTGCTTTACCCCTTCTGTAATGGCCGTTTGCAGGTGCTTGCTGAAGGACGGCAACTTGAGGTCCTTGCTGATCTGGGTGATCTGATCGATAATCTTCTTGTTCATATTACTGTTTTATTTGAGGGGTGATAATGCTCAGTTCATCAGGGCGGCCAGTTCCAGTAGATTTTCCAGGGAAGTAGCGGCAATCAGGTCTGGCTCCGTGCAGGCAATGGGTTCCGGCTCTGGCTGGTTTCCCAACAAGGCAATGACATGCGTGGTCAAGATGTTGCGGGGTGATTGGCGGGACAGCCGCTCTACTGCGTCAATGAGCAGTTCATCGGCGATGCAGTGGGTCTGGCGGTACTGTAATAACTCGATGAAGGCACGGGTGTCATGCGCAAAGTGCGCTGTATACATCTCCTTTAGCCACCCGGGAGCGCGCCGCAGAGCCACCGAGCCGGCCATAGCACCCGGCTTGCGCTGCAGGGTGTACAGATAGTGGTTAAGATCGATCTGCCAGCTAAAACGGTCGTAGCTCCGTTGATGCTCGCCTACCCATCCCTTGCTATCGTAAATGCGGAGCCGGTCAGAATAGATCTTTACCAGGACCATCGTGCCGACCAGGTGATCGGGCACGGAGTACCGGTTCGTTCCGAAGGTGATGGTGGAATACTTATCTACCCGGTGATTTTCCGCAGCAAAGCACTCCATCCGACCCGGGTAAGCGTAGAGTCCATTGCGTTCCGCTTCCAGCATCGCCGCGGGGCTTTCCTGTCCCGCCGTGGCCGCCCGCTTATTAAGCTCTTCCACCCGTTGCAGCAGGTAGTCCTGGGCCTCCTGGAAGCTATCGAAGTGTTCCCGGAAGCCAAAAACCTTCCGGCGGACATATTCCACGCTCCGCTCCACATGGCCTTTCTCGTTGCCCCTGGCCGTGTTGCAGAACCGCCATTGGTATTGATACCACCGGCTTAATTGCAATAACCCCTCCGTAGGGGTCTTCTCGGTCTTGCCGACAAACCGGGCGATGGCCACCCGCATGTTGTCATAGACCATCTGATGGAACACCCCGCCAATATGATCAAAAAAGCAAATGTGAGCCTCCTTAAAGGCCAGGGTATCCTGCCGTTGGAACAACAGGGCATACCGGTAGTTGCTGTACGCGACCGTGAAGACAGCCAGGTAATACCGGTGGTATTTACCGGCAATGCTGATCTTAACCTCCGCCCAGTCAAACTCGCATACGGCTCCTGGCGTGTATCCCTGCCGGATAAAGGCCTCCCGTACCTGGGCCGTTTGATCACGGATGTATTCACTGATCGTGGTATACCCGATGCTGTATCCCGCACTCAGTATCTTCTCGTGAATGTCTATTTTGCGTAACTGCTGCTTCAGCCGGCCTTCCAGCCGCTTGGTCTCATTCTCCTTCAGGCAGGCGTCAATGATCGCCACGATCTCCCCCGTCAGCTTCCGTTTGACCCGGTTGCTGCTGTCGTATACCGGCCCTTTGAGCAAATACTGGCTTTTGGCCGATTGGGGGTCCAGCTGATCTTCCACCGGCAAGGACTTGAAGCGTTCATAGGCGTCAACACGGGCTTTGACCGTATCCCGGCTGATCCGCAACTGTTGGGCAATCTTCCGTAGGCTTAAACCCTCTCTAAAATATAATAATATGATCTGGTGATTGACTTCCACGTCCAGCATGTTTTGTCGTCCCTTTTTGGGTGCAAAGAGACGGGGTTATTAACCCGCTGGGGTGGTATACTTTTCAACTGAAATCTGGTAGGTTTTTCAACCGTTAAATACAATCGCTAAATAGGACCTCCTTACAAGTCATCTGTACAAAATTACCGATAAAAAATTTAGTTCCTAAATTTTATTACATAAACCAGCCAAACACAATATGCTGTAATTCAATATGTATTGAAAGCTAGACCAGCAAAAAAAGCCTTCTATTTCGATCTCCATATCCTTTGGTACTGTTTCGGCAATTTGTTGGCAAATGTATTCGGCACTCGGATCGATCAGCCTACCGCGGCTACACAACCGCCTATCAGTCCAATTACTACGACACAACTGCCAATAGCAGCAAGCCATTCCGCCGCCGACTTTATGGCCAGGACCGATCTTCAAAGTCATACTTGCTTTGAATGATGAAATAAGGGTAATTGCCTTTATAGGTTCCAATTATGGAAAGAAAATACTCATTCCCTTTTTCAAGCGCAATACCATTTGCGCCGTTGCCCTTGTAAATGGAAAGAAT